>CAZEJA010000072.1:0-10372 GCA_964512215.1 uncultured Planctomycetaceae bacterium | reverse complement strand
CGTTTGGCTCCGGCTTTGCGGTTGGCGGCGGCGCGGGCGGCGAGGAACGCCAGCAGCGCCGCGTCCAGATGGTCGGCCGTTGAAATCAGCTTGTAGTCGATCCGGTTGGCGACGCAGGTCCGCTTGACCCGCCGGCAGAAGGCGTTCATGGATTCGAGGTAGCCCTTCCGCAGGGCCCGCGGCTCGATGAGCAGACGCCCCATCTCCTCCAGGCCGCGAAACATCGTGTTGCCCTGGAAGGGGAAGGTCAGCTCGTCCTCGTCCATGATGTGCAGCACCATCACCTCGTGCCCGTAGTGGCGGAAGTGCTGCAGCCCGCGGAGCAGCCCGTCGATGTCCACGAACAGGTCGCTGACCAGACAGACCAGCCCGCGGCGGGCGATCTTCTCGGCCATCGCGTGGCAGATGTCTTCCAGCGAGGTCTTGGCCTTCGGCTCGTTGATATCGATCTCGTGGACGAAGGACTTGATCTGGTTGAGATTCGCCGAGGCGGGGATGTAGCTGCGAAGCTCCTCGTCGAACACGCCCAGGCCCACCGCGTCCTGCTGCTGCAGCAGCAGAAACGCCAGCGACGCCGCGGCGGCGGACGCGTACTGATACTTCGTCATGCCTCCCTTGCCGTTCTCCTTGCCGTAGTGCATCGACTCGGAAGCATCCAGCAGGAAGGTAGCCTTCAGGTTCGTCTCTTCCTCGTACTGCTTGATGTAGTAGCGGTCGGTCTTGCCCAGCACCTTCCAGTCGATGTGGCGGATGTCGTCGCCGGGCACGTATTCGCGGTGCGACGCGAACTCCACCGAGAACCCGTGAAACGGGCTGCGGTGAAGCCCCGAGACGAATCCCTCCACCACCAGGCGGGCCTGCAGGTCCAGCCGCGTGATCTTGCTCAACACCTTCGGGTCGAGATATTTGGTCAGCTCATTAGTCATTCGTTAACCAGTTGATCAGCAATCAGTTAATCCGTGCCCGGTCGGCGTGCCGTTTCCCGACTACCGGCGACCGACGACCGACTACGCCTCTCCCACCGCGTCCTCTACCGCCTTGGCCGTCGCCGGATTCGCGGCGATGGCGGATTCCTTGGCGGGGATCTGCTCCAGCAGGGCGTCGACGATCTTGTCGGTATCGAAGCCCTCGGCGTCGGCGTTGAAGTTCGTGCAGATGCGGTGACGCAGCACGGGCTTGGCGACGGCCTGGATGTCCTCGGTCGACACGTGGTAGCGCCCTTCGAGCACGGATCGCACCTTGCCGCCCAGAATCAGGTACTGGCAGGCTCGGGGCCCGGCGCCCCAGGAGACGTAGTCGCGCACCACGTCGGGCACGCCGCCCTCGTGAATACGTGTCGCCCGGACGATCTTCATCGCGTACTGGATCACGTGATCGGCCACGGGGACGCGGCGGATGATGTCCTGCAGCTCGATGATCGCGGGACCGTCCAACTGCGCTGTCAGGTGCACCTGCTCCAGCGCCGTGGTCAGGCGGACGATGTCGAACTCCTCATCCCACGTCGGGTAGTTCACGAAGATCTTGAACATGAACCGGTCCTGCTGGGCCTCGGGCAGCGGGTAGGTGCCTTCCTGTTCGATGGGGTTCTGCGTCGCGAGGACGAAGAACGGATCCATCATCGGCATCCGGTTGCCGCCCACGGAGACCTGTCGTTCCTGCATGGCCTCCAGCAGGGCCGCCTGCGTCTTGGGCGGCGTTCGGTTGATCTCGTCGGCGAGGATGACGTTGCTGAAGATCGGGCCCTGGAGGAACTTGAACTCGCGGTGGCCGGTAGCGCGGTCCTCCTGGATGACCTCCGTGCCCGTGATGTCCGAGGGCATCAGGTCGGGCGTGAACTGGATCCGCGTGAACTCCAGATCCAGGCACTCGGCGAGCGAGGAGACCATGAGCGTCTTGGCCAGGCCCGGTACGCCTTCCAGAATGGCATGCCCGCGGGCGAAGATGCACATGAGCAGTTGCTCGAGCACTTCTTCCTGCCCGACGATGGCCCTGCCCATTTCCGTACGAATCGTCTTGTAGGCCTCGGTCAGCTTCGCGGCCGCCTTGATTTCGTCCTGGTTCAAATCCGTCACAACATTCTCCTTAGACTGGATGCGAGTCTCTCGCGCTTCCGGTGAGTTATTTCTGGACAATCGGCAGGTATCCGTACGGCAGTTGCAGAATGATCGTCCCGATGGCCGTGCCGTACGTCGTGCCCACGCTGTCGCCGTTCCAGCTTCCGTCGGGGGACTGCATGCCGAGCAGGCGTTTGCGGATGCTGGGGTAGTAGGCCCGCCAATCCTTGCCCCCGCGCTGGTACATGACCTGGGCCATGTAGAACTGGGTGTAGAACCAGTGCCCGTCGCTCCGATCGGGGTTGACGCGTCCCCGGACGTAGTCGACCAGCTTCTTGACCATGTCGGCTTCCTCGCCCTTCCCTCCGGCGTCGCGGTCGTAGATGCCGGCCGCGTAGAAGCATGCAATGGCCGCGGCGGAAATCGCGGGGCGGCTCGACCCCCGGCTGCGGGCGGAGTAGCAGATGCCCCCGTCGCCCATCTGGCAGTGCCGCAGGTACTCGACCGCCTTGGCGATCGTGTCGCGCGGGACCTTGATGCCGACGTTGCGGCACGCCCGCAGCGCCTGAAGCTGCGTGACCGTCACCGAGCCCTCGTCGCTGTTGCTGCTCGGCGTGTAGTACCAGCCCCCGCAGGGGTTCTTGAAGCGGCTGGTCATCTTGGACTGCGACTTGGCCGTCAGGATCACAGCCCGGTCCAGCACGGCCTTGAGGCGCTTCTCGCTCTTGGGGCTCAACTCCATGCCGTAACACTGCGCGAGGAACAGCATGGAAAAGCCGTGCCCGTACATGCTGCGCCCCTCCCCGCCCGGACCGGCGATGAGCCCGTCCTTGTGCGTCTCGGCCAGGCGGAGCAGATAGTTCATGCCCTTCGTGACGTTCCGCATGTGCGGGCCGGACTCCGGGGTGGAGCCCCCCGCGATCAGCGCCGTCGACGCCAGCGCCGTCATAACGGCGGGGTACATGCCGTACCCCCCGCTGTTGAGCCAACTGCCGTCCTGTCGCTGCGTCTTGGCGAGGTAGTTCATGCCCTTGTCGATGGCCTTGACCGTGTCGCGGTCGACCCCTTCGGGCAGGACCGGGCCCGGCGCGGCGGCGCGGGCGGTCGGCGCTGTCGACAGGACCATCCCGGCCGCCACCAGCAACACGACGACCCGAGCAGGCCCGCCCGAACGTCTCGTCCGTTTCATCTCACTTGCTCCCATACACAACCAGCCCTTCCGCCGTCTCCACCACGAGGCGCCCGTTTGTCATCACCGCCGGCCCGATGCACCGCAGCCGCTGTTCTTGCTGGACGGAATTCCCGTTGGCGGCGTCCAATTCGATCTTGTGCTCGACCTTCCCGGTCTCGGCGTCGAGGACCCAGGCATAGTGCGACGCCCCGCGAGACGTGTTGCGGGCGACAACCACCAGATAGTCCCGCCCCAGCACCATCGGAAGTATCTGCCGGTATCCGGTCCCGTCGCTCTCGATCTTCCGAACCCACGTGGGCCTGGACGAACCGAGTTGGTACTTCTGGATCGTCATTCCGCGGAGTTGACTGAGGCGGCCGTACGTCTGCTTGCGCCGGCTGCTGACCTGCTGACCGCACGCGACGTAGACGGCCTCCCCGTCCATGACGACATCGACCGGAATCGCCGGCCGGCCGGCCTCGCCCTGCATGGAGAAGGCAGCCACGGGCTCCTCGCCTTCGGAGAACCGCAGGAACTCCACCCCGCCGGTCCGCATGGACGGCGAGACGATCACGTAGTTGCGCCCCACAGCCAGAATCGCCGGGTACTGGCTGCGGTCGTATGTCCGGGTCAGGCGCGGCGTGTCGATGTGGGTGCGACTCAGCACCGCCAATTCGCCGTCAACCAGGCGCACCAGCGCGTCCCGCTCGGGCGAAAACCCCATCGCGCTGTGCTGCCCTGTTCGCGTTCCCAGCGACCGCCCCGTGCGGGCCTCGAACGCCGTGAGGCGCTTGTAGGAACCGTGCTCGACCGTCACGACCCCGCCGGAAATCCGCGGGGGTGTCGTGAGGCGCCGGTGGCTGCTCGTGCCCGTCAGCGTCGCCGGCCACTTCAGTTCGCCTGTGGCCATGTCCAGGCAGAAGACTCTCCCCTGGCGGTCCGCGGCCACGAACACGCCGTCGCCGGTGGCCATGTAGGACGAGCCGCTGACGCCGACGGCGGACATGGACTTCTTCCACCGCACCTTCCCGCTCAACGCGTCGTAGACGGTCACGTTCTTCTGATCGGCAACGAGCACGCCCCGGCCATCGGGGGTGACCCCGCCGACCAGACCGTACCCCGCTGTGTACAGGTAGCTGCCGGTAGCCGTGACCGCCTCCGCGCCGGTCCAGACGACGGCGTCTTTCGCGCGAACCGCCGCGGTGTCCAGCAGGAGTGGCTTGCCGCCCTTCACCACAGCGATCCTCTCGCCAACGCGGACGGGGCGGAATTCCTGGTCCCGCAGGATGTACACGTCCTCGCCGGTCAGGGCGAATACCGCCGCCAGGGGCGGCCGGATGACCGCGTTGTACTCCGTCGCGACCGGAGGCGGCGCGGCGCTCTTTTCGCCCTCCAACTGCTTCAGCACGTCGCCTACCGAGCCGCGAATGTTCGCGAACGCCACGACCGTCTCCAGCGAGAAGCGGTCCTCCTTCGCGCACAGCTCACGAATCCGATCGCAGTGCCGTGTCACCGTGTAGTGCATACGCTTCGACGTGGCCGCCACGCCCACCAGGGCGTTGAGCGGCATGGGGCCGCTGGGCCTGCGGGCGAGCGCGCGGAGTTGATTGCGCGGGTCCTCCAACTGCTTGCGGGCCTCGTCCTTGCTCAGCCCCTCCGCCTGCAGGTACTGCGCTTCCGCGGCCGCGAAGTTCGCGTCGTCAACCCAGCGACTGTTCGGCCAGGTCTCCACGACGGCCAGGATCGCCTTTACGTCGCCCGCGGCGCGGGCTTCGTCCAGCGCGGCCTTGGCCTTGGCGTCCACGTCGGCGTAGACGTCCCGCCCGTGAATCTCCAGCAGGCGCGGGATAAACACCGTCCTCGCCCAGGCCTCGCCCGGGGTCGTCTTGGCTTTCGCACTGCTCGTCGCGTCCCGGGCTTCCTTACCGATGGGCAGGTCGACCAGTTCTTCCCGGCCGTACTTGTCGGCAACGACCCGCGCCAGTCCGATCGCCGTGCGGAGGTCCTCCAGCCGCTGCTCGGGCGCCTTCCGCTCCCCGGCCAATCGCTCGTAACACTTGGCCAGACGGATGGTCGCGCGGGCCTTCTCCTGGGTCGTCTCGGCGTACGCCTCGGCCTGGCGGAACAGCTTCAGCATGCCCTCGGTCGTCTCGCTCCGATTGGCCAGCGCCGTGTAGGTCCGGTTCAGCCACGGCTGGAGCCGGACGGCGAGGGAGGCGTCCTTCGCCTGCGTCGCCAGTTGCGAGCAGGCCTGGAAATCCCGGAGCGCATCGGCGAAACGTCGGGCGTCGAACGCCAAGCGGGCCCGGCGCATCAGCGGCGTGGCGCGGTCGACGCCCTTGGCCTGGGCGATCCAATCGGTCAGGGAGGCGTACACCCGTTCGTAGTCGTCGTAGACGCACACGCCAAGCGTGTTGGCTGCGATCAGCTTCCCCCCGGCGTTGACCAGGTTGCCCAGCAGCCCGTTGGCATCCGACAGGGGCGTGGTCGTGGTCTCGTAACTGCCCAGGTCCATCCGGACGATGCGTCCCTTGCTGCTCGCGAGCACGGCCGTCGGCGTCACAGCCGGCCGGCCGACGACGTCCAGATTGGCGGCCGTCTTGCGCGACGTGCCGTCCTGCGTCGAGAGCACCATCAGCCCCGGCCCGCTCAGCAACACGCGGTCGCTGTCGACGGCGCTGAGGGTCTTCATCTCCCCTCGCGAGCCCCGTCCCGACGCCCAGCACGGTTTGCCGTCTGCGGTCGACAGCGCCAGCACGGCGCTGCTGTCGACCGGCAGGCAGATCAGGCGGTCCCGGGCGATGACCAGCGGGTTGACCGGCCACTTCATCAGGCTGGTGATCGAACTGCTGCTTCTCGACGAGCGGTTCACCATGCTGTTGTACTGGTAGGCCCACAGGGCTCTGCCGGTTTCGGCCTCGAAGGCCGCCACGACGCCGGCGTTGGTCAGCACGTAGACGACCCCGTCGGCCAGCGCGGGCGTGCTGGCGCGGTGAATCAGGTGGTTGTACATGCCCATCGAGTTCGAGGCCATCGCGGGCGCCTGCGAAACGATCACGCTCCAGATCAGCGACCCCGTCTCGGCATCGATGCAGAGCAGGTGATAGCTCTGCAGGTGCATGGCGACCGCATAGAGGTGCCCCCCGGAGTAGGTCGGCAGGGAGATGAACTTCGCTTGCTGCAGGATATCCGCGTCGCCCAGCCCCTCGCCCACGCGCCACCGCACCTTGCCTCCGAACGCCAGCGCCGTCAGGCGAGACGTGTCGGCATCCGGGCGAGTCTGGCGGGCGCCCATGGGTCCGACGAAGCGGTTGTAGTACCGCCCGGGCGGACGGAAGTGGCTGAGCGCGTAGACGAGCCCGCCGCCCACCGTCAGCCCGTAGTGCCCCGAATCCGGCACCCGGGTCGTCGACGAACTGCCATAGTAAACGCCGGACGTCCGCGAAGCCGTCGGGCGGAACATCGGCAGAGGCACCGACCGCCAGAGGAACTCGCCCGTCTCCGCGTCGAACGCGACCACGAGGTCGTCCGAGCGATAGATCACTTCCTTACCGACCACCACCGGGTGGACCATCGGGCTCAGGTAGTACCCCCGCTGCGACGCTTGGGACCTGCTGCTGGTGGTCGTCTCGACGTAGACGTGTCCGTTCCGCATCTTGGGGACGGTTCGCGTACGGGACGACGTCCGGAACCCGCGGAGGAGTTTCGCCCCGGCGACCATGGCCCCCTCGACACTGCCGAGCCCGGCCGTTTTGTCAGGATGGCGCCACCGGGGCACGAGAACGACGTCGCCGCCGTCGTGCATGACGGCCATCCCGTCCGCGATGCCCCCCAGCCCCGGCCAGCCGCCCTCGATGCTGCGGACCTCGCCCGACCAGGCGGACAGGTCGCCGATCTCTGCGGCAAAATCGGATACCTTGCGTTTGCGTCCCGCGATCGTCGCTTCGGCGTCGGGGTATTCCTGCGCCAAGGTCGCCACGACCTCGCGAGACGCCTCCGACTCGCCCGCCAACTGCAAGGCGGTCGCCACCTTCGTCAGCAACATCGGCTTGCCCGTGTCGTCCGGCAGCAGCGCCAGCGCCTGACGCCAGCATCGCGCCGCCAGGACGAATCGCCCTCGGTCGTAGTTGACCGTGCCCAACTGCATCAGGGCGAGCGAGCCGTACCTCGTGTGCAGATAGCGGAAGATGACCTGCCGCAGCCCGCTTTCGTCCCCGGCGGCGATCGCCTGCTCGTACAGACGCTGTGCCTGCGGGTCGTACAGGCTGCGGTAGAGCTTCAGCCCCCGCTCGTCCATCCGGGCGATGACCTCGTTGACCTTGCTCCAGAGCGACATGAACCGCTGCCCGTCGGAGGTGGGCACGAACCCGCTGTCCGGGAGGACGATCAGGGCCTGCAGAATCTCGATGGCCCGGGCGTAGTGCTTGTCCTTGATCAGTTCCTCCGCCTTGGCGAGGTGCCCGGCCCATTCATCGTCGCTGGTGACCAACTGCGGGAGCTTCACGCCCGACGAAGTCGGGCTGCCGATGTCGGCGATCGCAACCTTCCGATCCTGTCGGATGATGACGGGCTGCCCGTGGGCGAGACGGGCCCCCTGTGCGCCCACGGCGCAGATGACCAAGGCGACGATCTGATGTCTATACCGCATCGGCGAATCCAAGCTCAGCACATGCCCAACACCCGTTTCGGCGCCGCTGGCCGCGAGAGAGGTCAACCGTCGGAAAGAAAAGAACTTACGCCGACAGCTCACCGGGCACAGATCCACCGTCCCGGTCAGCGCCGGACCGCCTGAAACGAAGCCATAATTATACGTCATCCCGCCGGGGAAACAAGCTCGGCGTTACCAGTTAGTCGTCCCAAACTCACGCATGTTCCGGACTTTGTGAACGTTTTGCGAATGTGCCCGCCCCGGGCGATCCGACCGCCACCCCGGCGGGCAATCCGCTATAATGCCGCCATGCATTCTACGTCCGCCAACGGTCCGGCATTCAGCGTGATCATGCCCCTGTACAACCAGGAGCAGTTCGTCGCCGAGTCGATCCAGTCTATCCTCGACCAGACGTTCGGGGACTGGGAACTGATCATCATCGACGACGGCTCGACCGACCGTAGCGGCGCGATCGCCGAGTCGTTCGCCGCCAAGGACGACCGGATCACCGTGCTTCACCAGGCCAACGCCGGCTGTGCGGGCGCCCGCAAGACGGGCATCGCCCGGGCGACCGGGACGTGGCTGGCGTATCTGGACAGCGACGATCTGTGGTTCCCCGACACGCTCGCCTCCTACGCCGCCCACATCGAGCAGCACCCAGAGGCGGAATTCGTGTACGGCTACCGTCACCGCCTGAACGAGGACGGCACGGTGACGGAACTGCCCGCCCGCTATCAGGACCGCCCGACGGGGACGGCCGACCTGTTCGAGCGCATGTACCTCTCGCACCTGTGCGTCGCGTATCGGCGGGAGTTGTACGACAAGGTCGGCGGCTACGACCCCGCCCTGCGGAACGCCGACGACTACGACATGTACCTGCGGATGAGCCTGCACTGCCGCTTCGAGCCCATCGGCCGGCCCACCGGGCAGCGCCGCCGCCACGCCGGGTGCCTGTCCCAGCAGACCGGCTACAGCCGCATGCTGGAGGGAGAGGTGCTGCGCCGGTTCGTCGAGCATCGCGGCGGCGGGGAGCTGCTGGACGCCGACCGCGTCGCGCGGCGCCTGGGGAAGCTCTACTACTCCGCGGGGCGACAGTACTTCAAGGCCCGCTGCTATCGGGAGGCAATCGCCGCTATCCGCACGGCCCACCGCTACCGCCGCACGATCAAGAGCGTCGGCGTGGGCCTGCTCTCGCGGTGCCTGCTGCCGTTCGGTCGGCGCGATGAACGCGACATGCCGGCGCTGTGATACCTTGGGCGATCGTTCGTCCCCGTCGTTCCGTCCCGGAGGGACGGCGCGGCAATAGCCCAGCAGTTCACTGCTGGGATTCGGACGTCCCCAATCGCCCCGTCAGTCCCGAAGGGACGGCTGAATCGCTATCCAAAGACGTACTTCGAGTCGTATTCGATCCCGTGCCGCTCCAGGAAACGAACGAACTCCTCTTTGAACGTTCGCGTCCGATGGTGCTCCTCCTGCCCGGCGATGTAGTCCTTTGTCTTCCCAATCTGGGAGACACTCACGCTGAAGGCCCCGTACCCCTCTTGCCACTCGAAGTCTCGCAGCGACGGAAACTGTTCACTGACCCACTTCGACGATCCGCCCTTGATGAGTTGGACAGCCTTGGCGACCGATAGCGTCGACGGCAGCGACAGCAAGAGATGAACGTGATCGTCGGTTCCGCCGACGCTCAGCGCCTTCATTCGATGCTCCCGGGCGATCCCGCCCAGGTACGGCCAGAGGCGGCCCCGCAGATCGGGCGTGATGAGTTTGCGGCGCTCCTTCGTGCTGAAGACGTAGTGGATGTGGCTGGATACGTACGAACGGGCCATGATCGGACCGCCCCTTTCAATCGTCCCTACGGGACTCCACCTGCGAACGCTCCCGGTTCCCAGCGATGAATCGCTGGGCTATTGTCGCACCGTCCCTACGGGACGGGACAACCCGAAGCGCCCGTCCCTTGATCTTCCAGCCCGAGCCTAGTCGAGAACGGTCGAGTATTCCGCGGGCAGGTGCACGCGCCGGCCGTTGTCGTCGAACAGGATCAGGCCCTCCAGCGGGTCGACGTCGCTGACCCGTCCGACGTACCTCCGCCCCGCGCTGTCGATGGTGACGCGTTCGTTGATCATGCCGCAGCGGCGCATCCACCCATCGTGCACGCCCGTCAGGTCCCGCCCCGCGACGCGGCGGACCCACTCGTCGAGGCGGGCAATCACGGCGCGGGCGACGTCGATCCGCTCCACCGGGTGCCCCACGCGGTCGGCCAGGGACGTCGCCGGACGCTCCACCTCTCCGGACGCCGGCGCCGCATTGACGTTCACGCCGATGCCCAGCACAATCGCCCGCCCCGCCGCCGACGGGCGAATCTCCACCAGCACCCCCGCGACCTTCGCCCCGCCGAGCAGCACGTCGTTGGGCCACTTCAGCCTGCACTGCACGCCGCAGGCCCGGTCGATGCCCTCGGCCACCGCCAGTCCGGTCGCGATCGTCAGGGCCTCGTGG
>CAZEJA010000071.1:0-10548 GCA_964512215.1 uncultured Planctomycetaceae bacterium | reverse complement strand
GACTCGTACAGCCATCGCTTCGCCCGCGGCAGTCCCACGCCGTGGTCCGACCAGAAGAAGACGATCGTATTCTCGTAGAGCCCGTCGGCCTTGAGCTGGGCGATCAGTCCGCCCGCCCAGGCGTCCATCGCGGTAATCAGTTCGTAGTTCCGCTTCCAGTCCTCCCGCACGACGGGCGTGTCGGGGTAGTAGGGGGGCAGCGTGGTGAGCTTCTTCGGGTCCTGCCGCTGGGAGGACGGGAGCTTGCTGGTGACGGACTTGTACTTGCCCTCGCTGGCGATGCCGGATTCATGACAGCCGGTGAAGTTGAAGACGCTGAAGAAGGGCTGGTCCTTGTCCTTGCGCTTCCGCCAGTGGGCCTTCCCGCTGGATTCATCCCACGTGCCGCTCGGCGTGCGGAACTGGTAGTCCTGCTTGGAGTTGTTCGTACAGTAGTAGCCCGCATCGCGCAGGTAGGTGGGGAAGGGTTTGACCTGGGGCGGGAGCTTCGCGCTGCAGCGCATGTGGTGCGTGCCGAGCGTGGACTGGTACATGCCCGTGATGATGCCCGAGCGACACGGCGCGCAGACGCCGGCCGACGTGTAGGCGTGGCTGTACAGCACGCCCTCGGTCGCGAGGCGGTCGATGTTGGGCGTGATCGCGTGCGGGTCGCCGTAGCAGCCGATGTGCGGGCTGATGTCCTCGCACGACAGCCAGACGATGTTCGGGCGCCCCGGCTTGCCCGCTGCCGCGGCGTTCCGCACGGCCAACCCCACACCGGTCGCCCCCGCGATCTTCATCAGATTCCGTCGCGTCACTTCCATGTCGTCCTTCCTCATTCAGACGCCTGGGATGCGCCAGTCTTTGGGGGCCTGGAAGCCCTTGCGCCCCTCGCCGTAGGGGGGCAGGCCCTTCTCGTATCGCTGGGCGCGGAACGTCTTGAGTTCCGCCAGCAGTTGCTTGACCACCTTCGGATGCTTCGCGGAAACGTCGGTCTTCTCGTTCGGGTCCTCGCGGATGCGGAACAGGTGCACCTTCGCCTTCCCGCCGCCCATGGCCGCGAGAATCGGCGGCCCGATCCGCACCAGCTTCCACTCCCCGGCGATCACCGACAGCCGCTCCTCCGGGCCGCTCTGGGCCCAGTAGGAGAACCACGTGCGGTCGGGTTCGCCGGCCTTGCCCCGCAGCACGCCGGAAACATCCACCCCGTCCACCGGCTTGCCGCTTAGCATCTGTCCCGCAATCCTCGCCAGCGTCGGCAGCACGTCGATGTAGCCCATGCCGGCCGACCCCTTACGTCCGCCCTTGAGCCCTCCCTTCGGCCACCGCACGGCCGCGGGCACGCGGATGCCGCCCTCGAAGACAGTCTGCTTGGCGCCCCGAAGCGGCCGGTTGTCGCCGCCCGACCCGCCGCCATTGTCGCTGATGAACCAGACGATCGTGTTGTCCGCGACGCCCTTCTTCTCGACGGCCGCCAGAATCCGCCCGATGGCGTCGTCCATGCAGTGGACCATGGCTGCGAACTTCCGCCGCGGCCCGGACAGCGACGGGTACTTGTCGATGTACTCCTGCGGCGCCTGCAGCGGGGTGTGCGGGGCGGTGAACGGAACGTAAGCCAGGAAGGGCTCGCCCGCCGGGGTCTCCCGGATGAAGCGGACGGCCTCGTCGGCGATCAGGTTCGTCGTGTAGCCCGTTTCCTTCGCGGTGTCGTACCCGCGGTGCCAGTCCCGCTCGCCTTCGCGGTCCTGCGTGAAATAATCGCACGCCCCGTTGTAGCAGCCGACAAAGTGCGTGAAGCCCTGCTTGAGCGGATGGTACTTCCCATCGCTGTGTCCCAGGTGCCACTTGCCGAAGATGCCCCGTCGCTTGTATCCCGCCCGGGCGAGGACTTCCGGCAGCGTCTCTTCCGCGTTCGGCAGGCCGTACTTGCGCCACGGCGGAATCACCGCCCGCATGATGCCGAACCGCAGCGGGTACCGCCCGGTCATCAGCCCCGCCCGGGTGGGCGAGCAGATCGGGCAGACGTAGAAGCGGTCCAGTTCCAGGCCCTCGCGGACGATGCGGTCGATGTTCCTGGTGCGGATGGCGCTGCCGTGGTAGCCGACGTCGTTCCAGCCGAGGTCATCCGCGAGCAGAATCACGATGTTGGGCGGGGTCGCGTCGGGCGCAGCGGCGATGGCCGATCGCAGTAGAGTCGGCCCCGCCGCCGCGGCGGACAGGCCATGCAGGAAGCGTCGTCTGTCGGGCCGTACCATATCCGGACTCCAGAGAAGTATCGGAAGCCGGAGGATACCGCCCGGATGTGCTCGCGGCAAGGGCGATGCCGGGACGCACTTGATTCCGCCCCGCGCAGTGCCCATAGTGTGGGCATGGTGAGAGCTGCGGCGATCCTGTTGGTGATTGTGGCGGCCGCTTCGTTGTGCCCGAGCGGTTGCGGCCGAGCCGGCTGGGCGTCCTGGACGCAGACGCCGCGCCTGCGCGGGATGCACGAGGAGACGTTCCAGGTGCACCGCGTGCTGGACGGGGGGGTCTTCGTCGTCCGCTACCGGGGCGAGTATCAGCAGGTGGCGATCGCGGGGGTTCGCGCGCCGAGCCTGCTTGAGCCGGGCGGCGCCGAGGCGCGACTGAAGCTCGCGAAGTTGATCGGGGGCAAGCAGGTCAAGATCGAGTTTCCTGATGGCGTCCGTTACGACGAGGAGGGGCGGCCTCGTGCGAAAGTAAGCGTCAACGAGCAGGACGTAGCCTCCGCGCTCATTACGGTGGTCCGCCAAGGCGGCGGGGCGGCGCCGGCGGGCAAGGGCGGCGGCTGATCCCACATCGGCGGGTTCCCAATCGTATACTGGAGATGGAAACCGATCCGCGGCCCTTCCGAAGATGGATCACACACTGTCTCACCTATAAAGCGGGCACGCGGACGCGCCCGGTCGACCCCGGTCGGCCGGGCCCGCTTTTTGCGCCAGCGATGTCGGGCGGTCGCACGGTGTGGGGTTTGTCGCACCGGTCGCGAAGTAGAGCCCATTTCGGATTGTGGATTTCGGATTGCGGATTGAACGACAACAGGGCGGGCCTTCGTCCCGCCGCTAAACGTCGCGCCGACTGGTGGTCTCAGGATGCTCCCCGCGTATGACCATCGTTGGGCGGCAGGGGGATGCCTCCGCGTCCCAATCCGCAATCCGAAATCCACGATCCGAAATCGGCTCGCCCTTGGCAGGCATCGCCCCCATACGACCACCGCGCTTCCCGGCGTGGTGTCCTTGACATTCGATGTAGGGTCGGACTATGCTCTGCAGCATCACCCGAGGCCCTTGTGGGGCCGGAACTTGCGGCGAGATGACCATGTCCGACGAGTCGCAGCGACAGCGACGCAGCTTGCTTCGATACAGTTCGATCGGGGTCGAGTTCATCGTCCTGTTCGGCGTGGGCGTCGCCGGCGGCATGCTCATGGACAACTGGCTGAACGCCTGGCCGGGCTTTACGATCGTCGGAACCACGGTGGGATTCCTCGCCGCTCTCCGCCGCCTCGTCGCCCAGGGGCGAGAGATTCAGCGCGAGGGATTGGACGGGCCGCCCGCAGAGGAATCGGATCCACCAGAGTAACCCGCAGCGATGGAGAACGGCTGCATGGATCAGGCGAAGCCGCTGGCGGTGAGTCTCCGGAGGCTGCTGGCCTCCGTGACGATCGTCATGCTCGCTATCGCGGCGATCGGCGCCTATCCGGCGTGGTGGCTGGCGCAGGAGCCGGGCCTGCTGGCCGGGACGGTGTCGGCGGCGACGGTCTTGGTGGTGATGGTCGCTTCGGCGGTGGTGGTCGCTCAGGCCGCCCAGCGCAGCGCGATGGCGGCGACGGTGGCGTTCCTGGTCGCCGGGGCGGCGAGGATGGTGTTGTGCGGCGTGGTGGTGGTCGCGGCGATCGCGACGACGGACCTGCCGGCGACGGCGTTGCTGATCTGGCTGCTGGCGTTCTACCTGGCGACGCTGGCGGCGGAGGGAGTGTGGCTGGCCCGGGCGATGCGCCGGGCGCAGGACGAGGCAGGAAGCGATGGCGGCGGCCCCTGAGCGGACCGCCTTGTGGAGAACGCGGGCGTGATGTTGGGTTCCGGCAATTTCCTCGATCACGTGATGGACCACCCCTGGCCCGGGTGCCAGTGGTTCGGGGGCGCGGTGACGTGGATGTCGAGCGGCATCTTCTCGATCTACCTGGCGGGGCTGACTCTGCTGATTCTCATTCCCTGGATGGCGCGGCGCCGTGAGAAGGTCCCGGTGGGCAGCCAGAACACGCTCGAGGTGCTGGTGGTGTTCGTCCGGGACATGATCGCCCGCCCCGCGCTGCACGAGCGGGCGTACGAATACCTGCCGCTGCTGCTGACGATGTTCGTCTTTGTGCTCGGGATGAACCTGATGGGACTGGTTCCCCTGACGGCGATCTCAGCCGTCCTGATCGAGCCGCACTACCCGGGATTCAAGATCGGCACCACCCCGACACTGATCGTGACGGTCTGTGCTGCCTTGGGGTCGCTGGCGCTGCTGACGATTATCGCCGCGGGCCTGCGCCGGACCGCGGGGAGATATCACCACGAGAAGGACTGGCCGCTCCCGCTGGCGATCGCCCTGTCCCCGCTGCTGTGGGTGCTGAGCCTCTCGCCCACGCTGCCGGGCGCGATCGGGACTGTCTTCGTCATCCCGCTGGCACTGCTGGAACTGGTCGGGGCGGCCGCGAAGTGCTTCTCATTGATGGTGCGTCTGTTCGCGAACATGCTGGCCGGGCACCTGATTCTGGCCGTGCTGTTGATGCTCGTGAGCATGGCGGCCGTCTCGTACCACGAACAGGGAACGGGACACGTCTGGTACGTCACGCCCGTCGTGTCGCTGGCCAGCATGGGCTTCTACGCGCTGGAATTGCTGGTTGCAGGCCTGCAGGCGTACATTTTCACGTTCCTGACGGCGATGTTTCTCGGGCTCTATGCCGAGGCGTCGCATTAGATTGGCGGAATATCGCCCAATCGAGACGGCGATTTGTGTATAAAGAAGGGCTTATGCCCGGCCGAACGGGCCGGACGTGGCTCTCTGGAGAAGAAGATGTCGAAGATCGTGAGAGTGCTGTTGATGTGCGGGGTGCTGGCGATGGTGAGTTCGCCGGTGCTGGCGGAAGATGGGGTGCCTCCAGGGACGGAAGAGAAGGTACCCGTGGCGGATGCCCCGGCCGAGGAAGAAGCGGCCGCGCCGACGGTCAGTACCGGGCGGGCGATCGCCATCCTCGGCGCGTCGCTGGCGGCGGCGTTGGCAGCCGTGGGCGGCGGGTTCTGCATCGCGCGGATCGGCATGGCGTGCATCGAAGCAACCGCCCGCCAGCCCGAAGCCGGCGGACAGATGTTCGCACCCATGATCATCACCGCGGCCATGGTCGAAGGCGCCACGCTGTTCGCGGTGGTCGTCTGCATGTTGGCCCTCGTTATGTAGTCAGGCTTCTCGCGGCCGGGAGCGATGCCATGTCGTTCTGCTGCGCGGCACGAATCCGATGGGGGGCGCTAACAGTGGCATGCGGCGTGCTGCTGTGCGCCGCCGGACCCGCCGCAGCCGAAGGGGGTAAGTTGTACCCCGGGGACCTCGGGCAGGCCATCGCGACGTTCCTGACCTTCTGCGTGCTGCTGTTCGTGCTGGGCAAGTACGCGTGGAAACCGATCGTCGCGCAGTTGCGCCGCCGGGAAGAGGAAGTCGCCTCGACCGTGAACCGCGCCGCCGAGCAGCAGGAGGAGGCGGAGAACCTGCTCAGCCACTACCAGTCCCTGGTGGAGAAGGCCGAGGCGGAATCCAAGGAAGTCCTCGCCACCTCGCGTCGCGAGGCGACCGAAGCGCGGGACCAGATCATCACCGATGCCCGCAGCGAATCCCGGCGGGCGATTCGCACGGCCCAGGAGGAAATCCGCCACGCCAAGGAAGAGGTCGTCCGCGAATTGCGTGAGACGACGGCGGAACTGGCTGCGGACATCGCTGAACGGGTCCTGGGCGGGGGCCTTCGCCCGGAGGACCACCAGCGCCTGGTCGATCAGTCGCTGGAGGAAATCCGCGATCGCGCGACGGAGGACACGTCATGACGCAGGCGGCGCGACCTACCAGCGTGATGAGCGCGACGACGCTGTCGCTGGCGGACACGTATGCCGAAGCGCTGCTGACGGCGCTTCCGGACGAGGCGAGCCCGGAAGAGGTCGCCGAAGAACTGACCAGCCTGGTCGCGTCGCTCGACGAGGTGCAGGGGCTGGACGAACTACTGACCACGTCGCTGCTCGACGCGACGCGGCGGGTGGAGATGATCCGTCGCGTCTTCGACGGGCGCGTGAGCGAGCCGGTGGCGGCCTTTCTCGGCGTGCTGGCCCGGCGGGGGCGGCTGGGTCTGCTGCGGGCGGCGGCGCTGCGGTTTGAACGGGCGATTTACGCCCGGGAGGGGCGGATCGAGGTCACGGTCACGACGGCGGTCCCGCTGACAGGAGATCAGGAACAGCAGATCGCGGACTCGCTGGGCGAAGCGATGGAGATCGACGTCGTGCTTCGCACGCAGATCGACGAGGCGCTGCTGGGCGGGATGACCGTTCGCGTGGGCGACTGCGTGTACGACGGTTCGGTCGCGGCGACGCTGAAGCAACTGACCCGGCGCCTGCGGAAACGCGTGGCCGGGCAATTCGAACCCGACACCCCGGACGGTGGATAGGACATGAAGTTCAAAGCGGATGAGATCGTAAGCGTTCTGCGGGAAGAGATCGCCCAGTACCGCCGCCAGCTCGACGTCTCGCAGGTGGGGCGCGTGCTGGAGGTGGGCGACGGGATCGCGCAGATCTTCGGCCTGTCGAACGTGATGGCGGGGGAGATGCTGGAGTTCGAAGGCGGGGAGATGGGGCAGGTGTTCAACCTGGAGGAGACGTCGCTGGGCGCGGTCATCTACGGTGACGCCAAGGGGGTCAAGGAGGGCGCCGCGGTCCAGGCGACGGGACGCCTGCTGGAGGTGCCCGTCGGCAAGGGCATGCTCGGGCGCGTGGTGGACCCGCTGGGCCGCCCGCTGGACGGCAAGGGAGCGATCAGCACCGAACTGACGCGCCCGATCGAACTGGTCGCCCCGGGCATCGCCGAGCGCCAACCCGTGACGTCGCCGCTGTACACGGGCATCAAGGCGATCGATTCGATGACCCCCATCGGTCGCGGACAGCGCGAGCTGATCATCGGCGACCGCAAGACGGGCAAGACGGCCATCGCGCTGGACACGATCCTCAATCAGAACACGTCGGGCGTGATCTGCATCTACGTTGCGATCGGACAGAAGGAATCGACCGTCGCGGGGGTGGTCGAGACGCTGCGCGCTCACGGGTCCCTGGCGCACACGGTGGTGGTGACCGCGGCCAGCAGCGACCCGGCGCCGATGCAGTACGTCGCCCCGTACGCCGGTTGCGCCATCGCCGAGCACTTCATGTACGCCGAGGGACGCGACACGCTTGTGGTCTACGACGACCTGACGAAGCAGGCGGCCGCCTACCGGCAGATCTCCCTACTGCTCCGCCGCCCGCCGGGACGCGAGGCCTACCCGGGCGACGTGTTCTACCTGCACAGCCGCCTGCTCGAACGCGCCTGCCGCATGGCTGACAAGTACGTGATCGTCAAGGACGCCGACGCGAAAGCGGTCGGCGAGACCAAGGGTGTCGACGGGAAGGTCTACACGGGCCCGGCCGATCTGAAAGAGGCCCAGGCCGCCCTGATGGAGATGAAGGACAGTTCGCTGAAGATTCACCGCCTGTCCAATTCCGGTGGTTCGCTGACGGCGCTGCCGATCTGCGAGACGCAGGAGGGCGAGGTCTCCGCGTACATCCCGACGAACCTGATCTCGATCACCGACGGGCAGATCTACCTCGAGCCGTCGCTGTTCTTTGCGGGGGTCCGCCCGGCGATCAACGTGGGTATCTCGGTCAGCCGCGTGGGCTACAAGGCGGCCTGCCCGGCGATGAAGGACGTCGCCAAGAGCCTGCGCCTGGACCTGGCGGCCTACCGGGAGTTGGAGTCGTTCGCGCAGCTGGGCATGGAGCTGGACGCGGCGGCGCAGCGCCAGTTGGACCGCGGGGCGCGGATGGTGCGGCTGTTGACGCAGAAGCAGTACGTGCCCATGCCCGCGGTCGACCAGATCATCGCGATCTTCGCCGGCGCCCGCGGGCACCTGGACGACCGCAAGGTCGACGAGGTCGCGGAGTTCGAGGAAGCGCTGCTGGAGCACATTCTCCGGGTTCACCGGAGCTTCTACGACGAATTCGCCGCCGAGGAGAAGCTCTCCGTGCGGCGCGCGAAGCAGTTGCGGCGGATCATCGAGGAGTTCAAGGAAGGCCCCTGGAAAGAGGCCGTCCGCATTCGCAAGCGTCGGGAGGAGGCCGAGAGCACGTAGCGGCGAGAGTGCGCGACGATGGCCAAAGCGAGAAAAATCCTCGAGCGGACGACGGCGGTCAAGAACATCCGCACGGTGACGCGGACGATGGAGATGGTCTCGTCGGCGCGGTTCCGCAAGACGTTCGACCAGGCGGTGGCGACGCGTCCGTACACGGACCGCCTGAGCGATCTGGTGGCCGACGTGCTGTCGCGGGGCGTGCCGGCGCATTACGGGCACCCGCTGCTGAAGAACGTCGACGACGTGCGGCGCGACGTGCTGATGGTGCTGACGAGCAACCGCGGGCTGTGCGGCGGGTACAACCAGTCGGTCATCCGCGTGGCGCTGTCGCGCATGAAGCAGATCGCGGAGGAAGGCTACGAGGTGCGCCTGCACGCGGTCGGCAAGCGCGGGGTGCAGTACTTCCGGTTCCGGGGCTTCGACCTGGACCGGGCGCACATGCACTTCGACGGCCTGCCCGACTACCAGGCGGTCGGCGAGCTGGCGGAGGAGCTGATGCAGCTCTTCCTGGCCGGGCTGATCGGCGGCGTGGAGATCGCGTACACGCAGTTTCTCTCGTCCAGCCGTCAGAAGCCGGTGATCTCGCAGGTCCTCCCGCTGGAGAATCTCACGCCGCCGCCCGAGACCGTGCCCGGGTGGGGCGAGCGGGTGAAGTACGAGTTCCTGCCTTCGGGCGAGGAAGTGCTGCGGAACCTGCTGCCCGCGACGGTGCGGCTGCGGGTGTACCAGTGTTTCCTGGACGCGGCCGTGAGCGAACAGGTGGCCCGCATCGCGGCGATGCGGGCGGCGACGGAGAACGCCGACGAGATGATCCGCGACTTGACCGTCCGGTATAACCGCCTGCGGCAGACACAGATCACGACCGAACTGGCCGAGATTCTCGGCGGCCGCATCGGCTTGGAGTAGACTTGGCATGTCCATGAGGTGCAGATGAGTGCGACAGGCAAAATCGTGCAGGTGATCGGATCGACCTTCGACGTGGAGTTTCCCGAGGAGTCGCTGCCGGGCATCTACAACGCGCTGCGGATTGAAGGCGAGAGCCCCGCGGGGCGGGTCCACCTGACGGGCGAGGTCCAGCAGCACCTCGGCGGCGGGCAGGTGCGGTGCGTGGCGCTGGGATCGACGGACGGTCTGACGCGGGGCATGCCCGTGGTGGACACGGGCGAGCCCGTTCGCGTGCCGGTCGGCGAGGGCGTGCTGGGGCGCGTGTTCAACCTGCTGGGCGAGCCCATCGACGGGCGCGGCGAGGTGGAGGCCGACGAGTGGCGCGGCATCCACGCGGCGCCGCCGCAGTTCGACGTGTTGACGCCCAAGAGCGAGATCTTCGAGACGGGCATCAAGGTCATCGACCTGCTCGCGCCGTTCGTCCGCGGGGGCAAGACCGGGCTGTTCGGCGGGGCGGGTCTCGGCAAGACGGTCATCATTCAGGAACTCATCGCCCGCATCGCGACCAAGCACGGCGGCTACAGCGTCTTCGCCGGCGTGGGGGAACGGACCCGCGAAGGCAACGACATGTGGCTGGAGATGCAGGACGCGGAGATCGGGCAGACCGGGCAGAAGCTCATCGAGAAGACCGCGATGGTCTTCGGGCAGATGAACGAGCCTCCCGGGGCCCGCCTGCGCGTCGCGCTCAGCGCGCTGACGCTGGCGGAGTACTTCCGCGACACGGGCGCCGAGACGCTGCTGTTCATCGACAACATCTTCCGCTTCTCGCAGGCGGGCAGCGAGGTCTCGGCCCTGCTGGGACGCATGCCGTCGGCGGTCGGATATCAGCCGACGCTCGCGACGGAAATGGGCGAACTGCAGGAACGCATCACGTCGACCAACAAGGGCGCGATCACGTCGGTGCAGGCAGTCTACGTGCCCGCCGACGACATGACCGACCCCGCCCCCGCGACGGCCTTCACGCACCTGGACGCCTTTATCGTTCTGGAGCGGTCGATCGTCGAGAAGGGCATCTATCCCGCCATCGATCCGCTGGCGAGCTCCTCGCGAATCATGGACCCGCAACTGGTCGGGCAGGACCACTACGAAGTCGCCCGGCGCGTCCAGCAGATCCTCCAGCGGTACCGCGATCTGCAGGAACTCATTGCTATTCTCGGCGTGGACGAACTGAGCGAAGTGGACCGCCAGATCGTCGCCCGCGCCCGGCGGAT
>CAZEJA010000070.1:9770-10573 GCA_964512215.1 uncultured Planctomycetaceae bacterium | reverse complement strand
TACAGTACGATGTGACAGTGAATGCCTAGAGATGAACTCAAGGAGGAGATATCCACCCGAAGGTCTTGGCGACCGACCTGGAAGACATCCCGAAGTACGGGCTCGATCTGACGGCCGGCTTCCCGGCGCCGCGACATGAGTGGTTCGTCAAGAACAACCAGTGGCGACCGGCCGTCCAGGCGTACATGGCCTGCGTGAGCTACGTCGACCACTGCGTCGGGCGCGTGCTGGACGCGCTGGACAAGACCGGGCAGGCCGACAACACGATCATCGTCCTGTGGGGCGATCACGGGTGGCACCTGGGCGAGAAGCTCCGCTGGGCGAAGCGGTCGCTCTGGGAGGAGTCCACGCAGGTGCCGATGGCGATTGTCGCTCCGGGGCGGACGGCCGGCG
Source organism: uncultured Planctomycetaceae bacterium (assembly GCA_964512215.1). Taxonomy (GTDB): domain Bacteria; phylum Planctomycetota; class Phycisphaerae; order SM23-33; family SM23-33; genus CAZEJA01. Next base: position 10,180 of record CAZEJA010000070.1, on the reverse strand, counting down.
GGCGGTGCAGCAAGCCCGTCGGGCTGATCGACCTGTTCCCGACGCTGGTGGACCTGTGCGGAATCGCGCCGAAGGAAGGCCTGGACGGCGCCAGCATTGTCCCGCTGCTGACCGACCCGAAGGCGAAATGGGAGCGCCCGACGATTACCACGTTCGGGCGGAACAACCACACGGTCCGGTCCGAGCACTGGCGCTACATCCGCTACGCCGACGGCTCGCAGGAACTCTACGACCACCGCGCCGACCCCAACGAGTGGCGCAACGTCGCCGCCGATCCCGCCAACGCCCCCGTCATCGCCGCCCACGCCAAGTGGTTGCCCAAACTCAACGTCCCCGCCGTCCCCCACACAAGCGGGTCCGGCAGCCCCCTCTACGGCGAGGGCGGGACGCCGAAGAGAAGATAGACTGCG
>CAZEJA010000070.1:0-9760 GCA_964512215.1 uncultured Planctomycetaceae bacterium | reverse complement strand
CCCCGCCCGGGGGGGGGGGGGCCCCCCCCACACCCACCCCGGCGGGGGGGGGGGGGGGGCCCCCCGGGGCCCCCCCCCCGGCCACCCGGCTCTTCCCCTTGCCCCTACTTCTCCGTCAGGCGGATGGCGGGGGAGAAGTCGTCGCCGGGGGGTTCGGCTTCGTGGGTGCGGCAGAGGTCGAGGTAGAGCTGGGCGGAGCGGTCCTCGGGGATGGCCTCGAGGACGGATTCAAACGCAGCGGCCGCCGCGGTGAACTGGGCGTTGGCGTAGAGTTCGACGCCGCCGGCGAAGTCGGCGTAGGCCTGCTTCTCCGCGTCGGACGCCGCGGCCGCGGGGCCCGCGATGTGCCACACGCCCACCGGTTCGGCCTTGCCGACGACGATGACCTGCCCGAGCGGCCGGGCGAGGATGCCCTCGGCGCCCGCCGCCCGCCACGTCGGTTCGGCTGCGAGGATCTCCGTGCCGAAGGACTTGCTCGCCCCCTCCAGGCGGCTGGAGAGGTTCACCGTATCGCCGATGGCGGTGTAGTCCATCCGCTGCGTGGACCCGCAGTTGCCCACCATCACCTCGCCCGTAGCCAGGCCGATGCGGATCGACAGGTGCACGTCCGCGTCCAGCTCTTCCCGCAGCTTGTTGTTGAGTCGCCGGACCTCCGCGAGGCATTCGACGGCCGCCCGTACGGCCCGGGCGGGGTGGTCGTCCTGCAGCACGGGCGCCCCGAAGAACACGAACAGCCCGTCGCCGAGGAACTTGTTGAGGTACCCGCCGCAGCGGTTCTGGATGACGTCGGTCATGCGGTCGAAGTAGCGGTTCAGGAGTTGGACGGTCTTCTGCTCGCCGAGGCGTTCGGCGATCGGTGTGAAGCCGGCCAGATCGGAAAAGAAGCACGTCAGGTTGCGTTTCTGCCCGCCGAGGGCGGCGAGGTCCGGTTCGGCGATGAGGCGGTCGACGAGCTGCGGCGAGAGGGCGTGGGCGAACAGCCCGCGGATGTGTCGCTTGGCGCGTTCCTCGGTGAGCTGTCGGTAGGCGGTCACCACGAGCAGGGCGGCGGCCATCGCAGCCAGCGGGGCGATCAGGGGCAGCCAGACGTGCAGCATGCCGAAGACGACGAAGCCGTTGACGGCGGCATAGGCGGCGCCGAGCGCCACCGTCAGCGGCCCGGCCTGCAGGACGGGTCGCATCGCGGCCAGCAGCGCCACGCCCGCCCCGGCCAGCAGGATCACCAGGATGCCCGTGCTGCGATGCGCCCGCGTGATGAACTCGCCCGAGAGGATCGTGTTGACGATGTTGCCGTGCACGGTCACGCCGGGCAGGCGTTCGTGGACGGGCGTGGGCACGAAGTCCGCCGCCCCCGTCGCCGTCGAGCCGATCAGGCAGATCTTGCCGGCCACGATCGGGCGAAGCTCGGCGATCGTCCGGGCGATTTCCGTCCGGGCCGTCCGGGCGGCGGCGGGGATTTCCTCGGTGATGCTCTCGAGAATCCGCCGCACCTGCTGCCGCACTTCGGGGTCGCCCTTCGCCCCGGCCAGGTCCTTCGGGATGCTCCGCAACAGCAGCGCGTGGAATTCCTTCCCCTGCATCCGCAGCTCGTTCTCAGCCCCCTCCGCGGCGGCCAGATCCGCCCGGAGGGCCTCGAGCTTCTTCGGCGAGGGGTCGAACAGCATCGCATGCCACAGTTCGAATCGCCGTCGGACGACGAGTTGCCGTACCTCCATGGTCTGCTTTTCGAGCGGGCCGGCCCCGTCGTAGTAGAGGTCCTCCAGGACCTTGTTGTCCGGCCAGAGCATCGGCAGCAGCGCAGCCAGGTCTCGGTGGGCAATCCGCAGTTGCTCGTCCGCGTCAAACTGCTGCAGCGCGAGCACTTTCGCGAACCCCGCCGCCGAGATCCGCTTCGCAAGGGCCCGTCGCCCCTGCGGCGGCGCCCAGTTGATCATCATCTGCCCGTCCGCCTCGACGGGGACGCGCCGCTCGAAGCCGTCGGCGCAGCGGATCGTGACGCCCTCGGCGTCCGCGGCGAACGTGTGCGAGCCTCCGTGCTGCGCCGCCAGGCGCCGCGCAGCCAGCACGAGGGCGAACTGCGGATAGACCCGCTCGCCAACACGCGCCAACATCGGGATATGGCGGACCACGCCGTCGGGGTCGGGCACGACGGTGACAAACCCCGTTCCCTGCGTCGCCCGGGCAAAGAGCAACAGAGGGGGCACGACCATCGAGGCCGCCCGCGTGGGGTGTTCCGTGACCCGGTCGGACGGTATGCGGAACCGCTCCAGCGACTGCAGGGACCGCGCTCGCAGATACGCTTTGCGGGCCGTGTCCGCATCGACGTTCGGCCCCAGCGCCTCTCGCACATCGTCGAAGCCTCCCGTCCCGCCGGCCAGCAACTTCTGCACGGTCGAGACGTGCGGCATTTCCGTTCCGCCGAAGTCCACGTGCATCGGCAGCGAGACGTTGCCCGCCTTTTCGACGGCCTCGGCCAGCATGACGTCGTCGAGGATTGGCGCAGCCAGAGCGTCGACGGTCTCCTCCGGGCGGCGGGGGTTGTGCAGGTCCCACGCATCGGAGACCAGGCGCGTCTCCTGGGGCTCGGGCAGGATGATGTCGAACGCGACCGCAGCAGCGCCGCATTCTTTCAGAACGCCCGTGAGAGCCGCCAGCCGCTGCCGCGGCCAGGGCCAGCGCCCCAACTCGTCGAGGCTGCGGTCGTCGATGTCGACGAAGATGAGATCCTCGCAGGGCGGCGCCGAGGCGAACACGCGAAATCGCATGTCCAGCGCGTTGTGTTCCGCGGGACCGTCGAATTCCGCGACGTGAACCAGGGCGACCGCGAGCGTCGCCGCCAGTCCGAGCAGCAGCGCGGAAATCGGGCGGGCCGTCTTGGCGGAACCTGCGGGCATGAGGGAAGTCTATGCCCCCTTGCCCTGCGCAACAAGAGCGAATCGGGCCGCGGCGCTATCCCTTGATCTTCTTCTTGATCAGCAGACGCAGACGACGGAGCAGGCGCCGCGACATACGGCCGTTCGGACCCCCGACACCGCCCAGCCCGTGGCGGTTGCGATCGAGGACGCGCCGCTCGACGCGACTCAGCCCGCCTGACACGTCGCCCGTACGCACGAAGAAGCGCCGAATCGCCAGGTTGATGGGCAGGCGCAGGCGGCTGCCGATCTGCTCACCGGGGTTGATCGTCCGCCGGCGCTGCCCGGCCCGCAGGGACAGGAGCCCCGCGAGGCTCTCGCCCCTCGCCCCGCCGTCGCAGGTGAAGCCGAACAGGCTCTCCGAGCCCCGGATGCTCAGCGTCGCCACCGGCGTGGAAACCTGGAAGTCGCTCGGACCGGCCTTGCTGTCGACCTTCGCCCGGATCGAGCCGTACTTCAGCCCCAAGCGCGTCTTGGCCGACGTGCTCGACCGGCTGGCCTGGCCGATGCCGATCTTTGTCCCGCTGCCGATCGTCACTTCTGCGCGGTCCGCGAACGTGAGGACGACCTTCGATCGCAGACCCGTGCGGATGATCGTCAGTTCCCCCAGCTTCTCGCCGACCTCGAGCGCTGTCCACGAGCCCTCCCCGTCCACCGACTGCATCTTCTGCGCCCGGCCTGAGATGGATACCACCGTCGCTGTGACAGAGATGCTCGGGGTCTGATCCTCCCCCGCCGCCAAGGCATAGCCCCCAACGGCCAGAAGGAGCACCGCGGCTGCAACCAAGCGCAGGGATCGCACGGCTTTCATTCTCGGCCCTTCCCTTCCCATAGCTGTCCCACAGACGCCCGGCGCATCAGTGGGTCGGGATGACCGGGGGCGGACGCGTGTCGCCAGGTTCGTCGACGTGGTTCTCCCCGCCGCCTGAGAAGCTCGTCGTTCTCAGCATCCGCGGGTTCGCTCCCCTGCCGGCCTCAAAGAGGCCGCGCCCATCGCCATTGAGCAGCAGGTGCAGGAGTTCGGACGGGCTCATGCCGTACATGCCCACCGGCGCTCCGAAGCCCCGCATGATCGCGAGGATTGGCAGGGGCAGGCCGCTGCCGGTCTGCTCGCCGGGGTTGACGGTCTGGCTGCGCCCGTTGGCCAGCAGCTTGAGCAGGCCCTCGAAGCTCTCGCCCCTCGCGCCGTTGTCGCCGCCGAAGCTGAAGTCGTCCAGCGAGCCCCGCACGCTCAGCGTCGCCACCGGCGTGGAGACCTGGAAGTCGCTCGGCCCGGTCGTGCTGTCCACCTTCGCGCGAATCGAGCCGTACTTCAGCCCCAGGCGCGTCTTGGCGGCCTTGCCGGACCGGCTGGCTTCGGCGATGCCGATCTTGGTCCCGCTGCGGATCGTCACCAGGCTGCGGTCCTCGAGCTTCAGAATCACGCTCGAACGCAGGCCCGTGCGGATCACGGCCAGCTCGGTCAGGACGTCGTCCTTCTTGATCGTCTTCCAGGACGCCTTCTCGGCGGCGGTGTCCATCCACTGCGCCTGACCCGTCACGTCGGCTACGGTGACCTTGATGGGCTCGGGCGCCGGGTCTTTCTTGTCCTCGGGCGCCCCCAGCGCCGCGGTTGTCAGCAGCAATCCGATCAGCAGGTAGTGGGTTCTCATGGCGTCATCTCCGTGCTGAGGACGTTCGGCAGCTCGCCCGTTTCGATGAAGGTGTCGGCGCGGGTAACGACCGCGATGTACTCCATGCCCGAGACCGGCGCGTAGGTCACGCCGCTGGCCATGAAGCCGCGGAACTGCAGCTCGCGGAGGCAGTACCGCTGCGACGGTCCGGTCAGCGTCAGGATCACGCCGCCGTCGAGCTTGCAGGCCTGGTAGACCATGTAGGCCAGCTTGCCGCGAGTCAGGGGGCGGTCGGCGCGGTAGTCCCACTGGCCGCTGACGATCTCCCGCGCCCGCAGCGCCTCGACGCGCTTGGCGAACGTACCCGCGTCGTCCTTGCCGTCCAACAGCATCAGAAAACCACGCAGGGCGTCGTTCTCCGTGACGTTCTCCGACGACGAGAGGCGGTCGAGAAACTCGGGCGAGCCGTCGTCTTTCGGCAGCGTCGCATCGTCGCCGGTAATCTGCATCGGCGTGGCGCATCCCGCCGCCGTCACCAGCAACATCGCGGCCGCCGTCCAGGTCATCCATCCGTTTGCGGTCATATCTCTCACCGTTCGCTCAGAAGCTCAACGTGATTCCGGTATACAGGAACTGCCTGCACGAGCGCTCTTCGAAGGCCGCGCCCGGCATGAAGGCGCCGTAGCGGACCGTCCAGGTCAGGTCCGACGTGATGCGCCAGTTGCAGTAGACGTCCCACTCCCAGCCGACCCACGAGCTGTTCACCGTCGCGGTCGTGTCGCTGATGGGCCCGTTCTTCTCGTCCTTGTGGTAGAAGAACGCCTTCGTGCCGACTTCCAGGTGCTTGAACAGCTTGTGCTGTCGCAGGGGCATGGCGCTGAGGCCCAGCACGAAGATGTGCAGGTTGCTGACGGCCGGGGAAAAGGCGATGCCCGTGTCGCGGAAGCCGAACGCATTGAAGGCGCGGTCCTTCGTTCCGCCTCGGTTGCCGCCCGACGTCGCGGTGGCGCTGCTGCTGCGGTCGTCGTCGCCGGTGCCGTACATGTACTCGAACGACGCGCGCGGGCGGCAGGGCGCCCGGAAGAGATACTCCAGCAGCAGGTCGAACCCGAATGCGCAGATGTCGTCCCGCTCGGGCGGGTACGTGCCACTGTAGGTCTCGCCCCACTCGCCGACCAGCTCGACCTGGTATCGCAGGTTCGGCACGCACAGCGAGCCGCTGGACCCGATGCCCACGTAGCTCGAATCGTACGCGAATCGCTCGAACGAGTACTGGGGCTTGGGGGTGGTGTGATCGCGGTTGTTCATGTAGTAGATGAACGGGCGATGGTGGGTCAGGCCCGTGTACATCACTTCCACGCCCCAGAGGCACCGCTCCTGATGCCCCGCGACGGGCTCGGAGTCGTCGATGTTGTGCGTGCTGTGGATCGTCTTGCCCAGAAAGCCGCGAATCCGCCAGTCGCCGGGCGTGACTTCGAGCTGGATCATGTCCATCGGCATGGACAGCACGAAGGCCGTCCCGATCTCCGCGAACTGGCGCCCGACCTTGAGCTTGACCCCCACCGGCGGGTCCTGCCCGGTGCGGTTGCGGTGCAGCGCGCCGAGGTCGAGCTGATACCAGGCCCGTTCGATCTTCGGCTCGGTCAAGTCGTCGCTGCGGCTGGACGTGGGATTGTCGCCGTCGTTCCAGTCGTCGAAGCCGGTCAGGCCTCGCACGTAGAACTGGTGGACGCCCTGAAGATTCAGGCTCGCCCACCCGCGAAGCTCGTATTGGCGCAGCGTCCGCCACCGCCTCGCCCCGGCGTCGTCGTATTTGAACAACGCCATGTTGAACCACCCGCCCGCGTCAAACCCGTACTCCCGGGCCTCGGGCATCTGGCGGTCCAATTCCACGCGGAGCTGCTCGTCGTAGATCCTCCGCCCGCGGTCTTCTCCGACGGCGGCCCCCGCGACGAGAAGAACAGCGACGCACAGCACCGCTCCGCTGCGCAGAAAGCGCGTTCGTAGCAAACCCAGTCTGCTCATTGGTTCACACGGTCCCTGTTAGAGTGATATGCAATAGCCCGTGGCGTTCGGATAGTATCGCCTACACTGTGGGCTGCGCCAACACTTTTTTCCACCTCCAAGGCGTGGTATCCTGCCGGAACCCCCATGCAAGGCCTCCGCGAAATCCGAGGGCTGCTCGACGCGGCCGGGCTCCGCCCGCAGAAGCAGTTCGGACAGTGCTTCCTGGTCGACGGAAACCTGATGACCTGCCTGCTCGAGACCGCCGATCTGAGCGGGGCCGAGACGGTCCTGGAAGTCGGCGGGGGAACCGGTTCGCTGACCGAACCACTCGCCGCCCGGGCTCGGCGCGTGGTGGTCGTGGAGGTCGACCGCGGCATGGTCGCCCTGCTGCAGGGGCGGCTTGCCGGACTGGACAACGTCCAACTGGTCGCGGGGGACGTGCTGGCCGGCAAACACGAACTGTCGGGCGACGTGCTCGCTGCGCTCGGCGAGCAGGCGCATCTCGTCGCGAACCTGCCGTACAACATCGCCACGCCGCTGATCTCGCTTTGTCTGCGGTCGTCCTGGCGGGCGGCGCAGGGGCAGGGCGGCTGCCGTTTCGAGCGCCTGACATTCACCGTCCAGCGCGAAGTGGCCGACCGCTTCGCCGCCGAGCCCGGCACGAAGACGTACGGGCCCGTCAGCGTGCTCGTTTCCCTCCTGTCGCGCCTCCAGATGGGCCCGATCGTGCCCGCGACGGCGTTCTGGCCCCGCCCGAAAGTAGCCAGCCGCATCCTCCGACTCGACTTCGACGCCCCCGCCGCCGCGAAAGTCGATGACGTCCAGACGCTCACCGAGGTCGTGGCTGCCGCCTTCGCCCAGCGGCGCAAGCAGATGGGCTCGATGCTGCGGCGGCGCAACCTGCCCTGGCCGGCCGACGCGATCGCCGACGCGTTTACCCGCGCCGACATCGACCGAACGCGCCGCGCCGAGACCATCACACCTCAGCAGTACCTCACCTTCGCCCATGCCCTGGGCGGGCCTTCGTCCCGCCGCTAAACGCGCGCCGATCCGAAATCCGAAATCCGCAATCCGAAATGCCTTTCCCCGTTCCGCCCCGTCCGGTACATTTATGGTGGATTTCTGCACCACTACAAAGGCCGAAACATGACCGAAGACAATTCCAAGAGTACTCCCGCCCCAGCGGGCAAGGGCAAGCGGTTCTTCGAGCGGGCGGAAGAAGTCGCCGCCACCGGCAACTGGGACTTCGCCATCGAGATGTACATTGAAGGCATCCGCCGCGAGCCGGACAACATCGAGCGCGGGCATCAGCCGCTGCGGGAGGTCGCCCTCAAGCGCAAGGTCCAGGGCGGCAAGGGTCCGGGCATGCTCGAGAAGATGAAGCACGGCAAGAGCAAGGATCCCATCGAATGGCTGGCCAACGCCGAGTATCTGCTGGCCAAAGAGCCCGGGTCGGTGCAATTCATGCAGGACACGCTCAAGGCCGCCCGGGCGGGTGAGGTGCACACCGTCGTGGTCTGGGTGGGCAGCATCCTGATGGAAGCCCAGCGCCAGGCGAAGAAGGCCAACCGGGCCGTCCTGCTGCTGCTGACGGATGCCTTCGCGGATGCCGAGGAGTACGCGATGGCGATCAACGCCTGCGAGATGGCCCGCACGTTGGGCGACGACGGCGCGCTGTACGAGAGGCAGCAGGAGCTGTCGGCCAAGTACACCATCAAGAAGGGCCAGTACGACCAGGAAGGCGACTTCGTCAAGGGCGTCAAGGACATCAAGAAGCAGCAGGAGCTGATCCAGAAGGACTCGCTCGTGCAGGACAAGCGCTTCCTGGCCGAGCAGGTGGAGAAGGCCCGCAAGGACTACCTCGAGACGCCGACCGTGCCGGGCAAGATCAACGGGCTGGTTGACGCGCTGCTGAAGTTCGAGGACGAGAGCTACGAGAACGAAGCCATCGACGTGCTCGGCAAGGCCGCCAAAGACACGGGCGCCTACCAGTTCCAGATGCGGGTCGGGGACATCAAGATCCGTCAGATGACGCGGCGCTACCGCAAGCTGGTGGCCGACAAGGACATCGAGGGCGCCAAGGCCCAGGCCCGCAAGCAGCTCGAGTTCGAGCTGGCTGAGTTCACCGACCGCGTGGCCAACTACCCGACGGACCTGCCGCTCAAGTACGAGTTGGGGCGCAGACAATTCCTGTCGGGGCAGTACGACGACGCGATCGCATCGCTCCAGCAGGCCCAGCGGGACCCGCGGAGGCACATCTCCGCGATGAACTACCTCGGGCAGGCCTTCACCCGCAAGGAATGGTACCGCGAGGCGGCCGAAACGTACGAACGCGTCCTGAAGGCCGAGATGACCGAAGAACGGTCCAAGGAACTGCGGTACAACCTCGGACACGTGCTGGACAAGATGGGCCAATTCACCCAGGCGCAGGACGAGTTCTCCCGGGTCGCGCAGATCGACTACAACTACAAGGACGTCCGCGAGCGCCTCGAGCGCATCCGCAAACAGCTCGACGCCGGCGGCGGGGAGCCGAAAGCCGAAAGCTGAGAGTTGTTCTGGTCCCTGGTCCCAAGTCCCTGGCGCCCATAATTTCCCCTTGTCACGCCTCTCGCGACGTGTATAATGCCTCGTTCCTCTGTACGGGAAATCGCACGACGTGAAACCAAGCAGGAGTTGATACGTGGCTCAGACGCTTTCCGCCAAGAAACGCATCCGCCAGAACGCCAAGCGGCGGGCACGCAACCGCTGGCGCAAGGACCGCATCAAGAACGCGATTCGCGAGTTCGACGAGGCCCTCGAAGCCGGCAAGACCGACGTAGCGGCCGAGAAGCTCCAGGCCGCCTACAAGCAGCTCGACCAGGTCGCGGCCAAGGGCACGATCCACAAGAACGCCGCCTCTCGTCAGAAGTCCCGCCTGGCCAAGAAGCTCAACCAGGCCGGCCAGTAACTCCGGCGCACCGACCGAACCCCCAACCCATCCCCCAGGGATGGGTTTTCTCTGCGCCCTGCCGCCTCCCGGGGTGCCGTGGGCTGTCCCCTGGGGACAACCACGTTTCTTCAACGGGTACAACGTGGTTGCCGCTGCGCGACAAGCCACGGCACCCGCCCGGCTGAGGGTATATAATGTGGCCGTGAGCAAGGAGCCCGGGCAATTCGTCTCGCGGGCGGGGGAGAAGCTGGACGCTGCGCTGGAGGCGTTCGGAGTGGACGTAGCCGGGCTGACGTGCG
>CAZEJA010000069.1:0-10626 GCA_964512215.1 uncultured Planctomycetaceae bacterium | reverse complement strand
GCGACGGCGACGTCTTTCTGCCCCTGGGCTCGCCGGGGCGCCAGTCCGTGAGCGCCTTCCTGCCCAATCTGCGCGTCGGCTGCCGTCGCGGCGCCGGCCGGTGTATCTGCGATGAGGTGGGCATCGTGTACGTTGCGCCGCTCCGGATCGACGACCGCGTCCGCGTCAGCCCCCGGACGCAGCGCGTGCTGCACATCCAGTTCCCCCCGCTGCGCGACGCTTGACCTGCACGACGCATCCCGACAGAATGGAATGCACGGACCTGCCATGGGAATGATCACACACGTCGGGAAACGCGCCGTCGAATGGACGGAGGAGTTCGGCGACTTCTGCCGCTTCTGCTGGCAGACGTTCGTGTGGGTCTTCCTCAGCGCCCGGCGCGTCAGCAACCTGCGCTTCCTGCCCCCCCAACTCTACGCGGTCGGCACGGAGAGCATCCTGGTCGTCATCACCACCGGCGCGTTCATGGGCGCCGTGCTCGCTGTCCAGACCGTCATGCAGTTCCGCTCGATCGGCATGGAAAGCGCGATGGGCAGCCTGGTGAACATGTCCGTCCTGCGCGAACTCGGCCCGGTGACGGCCGGCCTGATGCTCGCGGGACGCATCGGCGGCGGGTTGACGGCCGAACTCGGCACGATGCGCGTCACGGAGCAGATCGACGCGCTGCGGGCGATGGGCGCCGATCCCATCCGCGTCCTCGTCGTGCCGCGCTTCCTCGCCTGCATCCTCCTGATCCCCATCCTGGTCATCTACGCCGACTTCCTGGGCATCCTCGGCGGCTACGTCGTCAGCGTCCGGATCTACGGCGTCAACGGGGCGGCCTTCTGGCGGGCGGCGGCCGACAAGATCGAATACTTCGACATCTTCTACGGGCCTTTCAAGAGCATCTTCTACGGCGCCGCGATCAGCCTGATCTGCTGCTACAAGGGATTCCGCTGTGCCCCCGGCGCCGCGGGCGTGGGGCGGGCCTGCACGGAAGGGTTTGTGGCCAGTTGCATGGCCATCCTCGCGATGAACCTGTTTCTGGGTATGTTGCTCAACAGCATTTACGAGTATATCTACGGCTTCAAGATGTTCTTCTGATCCGCCAACTGCATGCAATCATGAGCAATCCCCTGTCAACCTGGATCGCCAACTGGGTGCGGCGTCATCGCAACCGGACGAACCTCTGGCTGCATGCGGTGGGGATTCCGGCCTGTTTCGTGGCCGCTCCGATCCTGCTGTGCTTCCGCCAGTGGTGGGCGGCGGGAATCTGTTTCGTGGGGGGCTACGTTCTGCAGATGGCCGGGCACGCCATCGAGGGCAACGCATCCGGCGAGGAGAGGCTCCTGCGGCGCCTGCTGGGGCGCAGCGAGAACTCGGAGCAGGCCGAGGATTGAATCGGCGCGGTCGCTACCTCGCCGCCAGCGAGGGGCGGAACGTCCCATGCAGATACGCATGCAGGGCTGCGCCCGGGCACTGCGTGCTGGTGTTGGGGGCGTCGCGGTGTCCGATGACCTTGCTCCGGGGGATACCGTAGTCGTTCATCAGCGACTCCACCAGCCGCCGCAGCGAAGTGAGCTGCGCCCGTGAGGGCGTGCTGCTCACGTAGTTGCCCACCAGGCAGATGCCGATGCCGTGATTGTTGTATTCGTTGTTCGGCGTCCCGCCCGTGTGGGCCCCCCACTTCTGCTTCCGCCAACGGCTGCCGGTCTCGATGCGCCCGTCGGGACCGCCGCGCCCGTTGTCGATCACGAAGTGGTAGCCCAGTTCGTCCCAGCCCCGGCCGCGATGGGCCTTGTCGAAGATCGCGGCGCTGCTGGCCGTCGACGCGCTGTGGTGGACCACGATGTACTTCCATTCGCGACTGCCCGCGATGTACCACGGGCCGCGCGTGGGCTTGGGACGCGGCCGCGGTCGCGGGGCGGGGCGATACACCGGCGCCGGACGGACCGGACGCCCCAGGTCAAGTTCATGCATCGGCAGGGGTGCGATGGCCTTCCCTCGTCGCCGCATGCAGCCCCCCACCGTCCACGTCAATACTCCGCTCGCGCCGACCATCACCTTGCTCAGAAATCTGCGTCTGTCGATTCGCATCCTCTTCTCCATCGCGGCCCGGGCCGGACCCTACCGTTCTGTTGTATCTGATATCGGCTCGGCGGCCAAATACTCTTTGACCTTTGCCAGGCTCGCGTGGCAATGCAGCGGGGCATTGGGGGGCCCGGGCACCGCCTCGGCGGAGACCAGGTGCGTCGGCTGCCCTGCCCCGGACGTCGACACCGCCAGCGCCGCGTCGTCTGTCAGGAGCATCGGCTTGCGGTCCATCCGCCGAAGATGGTCCCAGGTGATCCAGAGCGTCTCCATCCGGTCGTCCGGCTCGCGGGTGTCGACCGCACAGACCACCGGTGCACGAGGCGCGACACGCCGCAGGGCGTCGCGAACGTCCGGATAGTGCTCGACCGGGCCCGGGTGCACGAAGACCACGTCCCCGCGCGCCCAGAGCAAGTCGAGGACAGGCTTGAGCATCTCGTCGCCGGCGGCGAGGGCGCGTCGGACCGTTCGCGCATCCACCATGCACACGTCGCGGCCGACCGGGAGGACGTGGAACCGGGCGCGACCGCCTTGGAGTGCGAAACGCCCGTGAGGCACGCCGTGGGCAGTCAACTCGTGGACTCCCTCGCCCGGCGAGCCCACCCGCAGGAACAAATGACGCCCGTGACTGGGCATGAAGCGCACCCCTCGCCCGGGCCAGGATACGAACGTGTGCACGCTGCGCACGGGCGTTCCAGGCAGGGAGTACCCGACCAGGTTCATCTGCCTTCCCTGCTCGGCGACCCAGACCGTGTCGGGGACGATCAGCACGGCGTGGAGGTCGGCGTGGATGGCCGTCGTAGCGCGGACGCAGGCCGCCGCGGCGCCGAGGGCCGTCGCCCCCGCCACGGCCAGCACGCCCCAGCGGCAGATGTACCCGACGGTTTCTCGCGATTCGGCATTCATGAGGCGGCGTCTCAGACTCCCAGGGACTTCAGGCGGCGGATGCGGTCGGTCAGCGGCGGGTGCGTGTCGAACACGCTGGACGCCCGCTCCTCGAACTTCTTGATCGGATGGACGATGTAGAGCGACGCGGTGGCGCGGTTGGCGACTTCCAGCACTTCCTGGTCGCCCCCGAGCTTCCGCAGCGCCGACATCAGCCCGTCGGGGTTTCGTGTCAGCTCGACGCTGCCGGCGTCGGCGAGGTACTCGCGCTGGCGCGACAGGGACATCTGGATGATCTTGGCGAGGATCGGTGCGACAATCGCCAGCACAACCGCCACGATGATCAGGACGATCTGCGCCGCCCCCTCTCCCTCGCGGCTGCTGCGACGCCGACGGCTGGCGCCCCCGTACCACATGCTGCGGAGGAACACGTCGCACAGCATCACGACGCACCCGACCATGACGGCCATCAGCGTCGCGTAGAGGATGTCGTAGTTGCGGACGTGGCTGAGTTCGTGGGCCATCACGCCCTGCAGTTCGTCGCGATTCAGCTTCTGTCGCAGCCCCAGCGTGATTGCGACGGCTGCGTGCTTGGGGTTCCTGCCCGTCGCGAAGGCGTTCATGGCCGTGTCGTTGATCAGGTAGATCTTCGGCAGGGGCATCCCCCCCGCGATGCACATCTCCTCGACCACGTTGAACAGTTGCGGATCGTCGGCATGTTTGATCTCCTTCGCGCCGCTCATACCCAGCAGCGCCGACGAGCCGCCGAAGTAGCTCGCGAGCGTCAACACGAACGCCACGGCCCCTGCAACGGCCGCCACGATGATGCTGAACGCGGCGTTCCCCCCGCCCCAGACCATGCCGATCAGCAGCCCCAGCCCCACGAAGAACAGCATGAATCCGCCGATCTGCAGGAAGCTGTTTCGGCGGTTCCGCGCAATCATCGTGTGAAACGTCTCAACGGCCATCAGTCTGTTTCCGTACGAACCCGTCGATCAGGGCTGTTTCTTCCCGCCCGAGCCCCCCGGGAACAGGAGCTTCGCGGCGTTTCCCACCAGGCCCAGGACGCTGGACACGGCCAGCACGACGATGGCGACCAGGGAGGCGAGCAGTCCGAGGATCGCCAGGACCACGGCGAGCAGACATCCGCTGCCGGAGACGGCACGGACCTGCCGCCCCCTGGGGGCGCCGGACTCGGCGGGCTGGACCCGTCGGACCTTCACGCGTTTGGGGGGGTCTTCCGTCACCGTGGCGTCGCCGCTGCCGTGGGGCGCCTAGAACTCGACCTTCGGCGCCTCGCGGGCTTCGGGCTCCTCAATCTCGAAGTACTCACGCTCCGTGAAGTTGAACATGCCCGCCACGATGTTGTTCGGGAACTTCAGCCGGGCCGTGTTGTATACCGCGGCCGAATCGTTGTAGTGCTGCCGCGCGAAGGAAATCTTGTTCTCCGTCGTGGTCAGTTCTTCCTGAAGCTGCGCGAAGTTCTCGTTGGCCTTCAGCGTCGGATAGCTCTCGCTCAGCGCGAAGAGCTGCTTGAGCGCCCCGCCGAGGAAGCTCTCCGCCTCGGCCTGCTCCTTCACGCCGTTGGCGGAGATCGCCTGGTTCCGCGCCTGGATGACCCGCTCGAGCGTCTCCTTCTCGTGAGCGGCGTAGCCCTTGACCGTCTCGACGAGGTTCGGGATCAGATCGTAGCGCCGCTTCAACTGGACGTCGATCTGCGACCAGGCCTCCTCGCATCGCACCCGCTTGGAGACCAGCCCGTTGTAAATCGCCACGAGGACCAGGACCGTCAGGATGAGAATCGCAACCACTACCCACACTGCCGTCATGAGATGTCCTTTCGAGTTATCGGGTCTGTGAGGCGCGGCGCCCCGGCCGCGACCGTCCGTAGAAGGTACATCGGCGCAACGCCCCCTTGCAAGTGAATCCACGGTAACGCCTGTTCCCCTCCCTCACGGGCGGGGCTCTCTCCCTTGCGCCATTCTTGCCCCTACCCCCTCTCCGTCCCCGCGTTCCTCCCTGCTCTCTTCGGGGCCGTCCCAGCACGCCGCGGCTTTTTGGCTTGCGTGGTGCGTGCCGACGATATAATCACGACACCAACGGAGAGAGGCCCCTTGGATTCCTTTACACTCAAACGCGTTGAATTCGGCAAGGTCTGCGAGATCCTCTCGCGCTTCTGTCGCTGCTCGCTGGGGCGGTCGCTGGCCAGGCGGATCGGGCCCTCGCCGAACCCCGAGACCGTGCGCGCCTGGCTGGAGCAGACCAGCCAGATGGTGGACGCCGTCCGCGACGTGGGCGTCGTGCCCCTCGGGGGCGTGACGGATATTCGCAAGGCCCTGTCCCGCGCGACGCCCGGCGGGGGCGCGAGCGGGGAGGACTTCGCCACCATCGCCTCGACGCTCGAGGGCGCCCTCAACGTGCGGAACTGGCTGCTGACCCTGCCCGAGCGACTGGAGGCGATTCAGGCGCTGGCCGGGAAGATCGGGAACTTCGAGGGCGAGATCAAGGCCGTCCGCTCCGTGCTCGAACCCGACGGGCGCGTCCGCGACGAGGCCTCGCAGCGGCTGGCGGGCATTCGCAAGGAAGTCGCCGCCACCACACAGCACATCCACGACGTGATCCACGGTTACCTCCGCCAGCCGGAGGTGGCCAAGCTCCTGCAGAACCAGACCGTCACGATGCACGGCGACCGCTACGTGTTGCCCGTCCGCGTCGAGAACCGCGGGCGACTGCCGGGCGTGGTGCATCGCGAGTCCAACACGGGCGCGACGGTGTTCGTCGAACCCAACGCCAGCGTCGAACTGAACAACCGCCTCGCCGACCTGCACGGCGACGAGCGGAACGAGGTCGCCCGCCTGCTCAACCAGCTCGCGATGCGCATCTCCGGCCGATCCGAGGAGATTCTCCTGACGCTGCGAGAGCTGGCGCATGTGGACGTGCTGTCCGCCAAGGCGCAGTACGCGTACCAGTTCGACATGATCTGTCCCGAGATGGTCGAGAAGGGCGAACTGTCGTTCGTGCAGGCCAGCCATCCGCTGTTGATTCACCAGGCATTCAAGCAAGCCAAGGCGGGCGTCGCGGAGGCCGACCGTCACGCGGTGGTGCCCATCGACGTGCGCCTCGGCTCGGACTTCGACCTGCTCGTGATCACGGGCTCGAACACGGGGGGCAAGACGGTGACGCTCAAGACCATCGCGCTGCTGGCGCTGATGGCGCAGAGCGGCATGCACGTGCCCGCCAAACGCGCCACGCTGCCCGTCTTCCGCGACGTGTTCATCGACATCGGCGACGAGCAGTCGCTGCAGCAGTCGCTCAGCACGTTCGGGGCGCACATCAAGCGCATGCGGTACCTGCTCCGCAAGGCCGATCGGGCCAGCCTCGTGCTGCTCGACGAACTGGGCGCGGGCACCGATCCGGATGAAGGCGGCGCGATCGGACAGGCCGTCCTCGACGAGCTGCGTCACATCGGCTGCCTGGGCGTGGTCACGACGCATCTGAGCGTCCTGAAGGCCTACGCCCTCAGCCACGAACGTGTCGACAACGCCTCGGTCGAGTTCGACACCGAAACGCTCTCACCGACGTACCATCTGCGGATCGGCACGCCGGGCGAGAGCCACGCCATTACCGTCGCCCGCAAGCTCGGGATGACCAAACGCCTGGTGGGCGCCGCCCGACGTCACCTGGCCGGTCAGGGCAAGCAGTTCCGCAAGGCGATCCGCGCCACGGGCGAGGCCCGGCAGGTCGCCGAGGAGGCCCGCGCCGAAGCCGTCGCCGCCCAGATGGCCGCCGAGAGTCAGCAGGAGGTCTACGAGTCGAAACTCGCCGACCTGCACGGACTGCAGGAGCAATTCCACACGTGGCTGGCGACGCTGCAGGACTGGAAGCCGGGCGATGAGGTCTACGTCGAGTCGGTGGGCAAGGCCTGCCGCCTGGTGCGCCTGGAGCTTCACAAGCAGCAGGCCGTCGTCGATGCGGGCAACCTGGAGGTGGAAGTGCCGCTGCGGCAGCTCATGCCCGACTTCGGACAGAGCGGCGTTCGGGAGCAGATCGCCGACCTCCGCAAGCAGATTCTCGCCCAGGCGGGCGAGACGGAGAAGGTCCGCGCCGAAGCGCTGCACGTGCAGCAGGAGTACCAGCGCAGCCTCGACATGCAGCGGCAGCGTGCGAAGCAGTTTGACACGTGGCTGGGGGCGATCGCGCGGTTGAAGGTCGGCGACGAAGTGCCCATCGCCCGCAAGCCGGGCAAGGGCAAGGTCGTCAAGACGGACCTGGCCGGCCTGCGCGTGACGGTGGAAACCACGAAAGGCGAACTGGAGGTCTCGCTGCAGGACCTGTTCCCGCAGACGGGCCCGTTCGCACCCCGCCCGGCCCGACCGGAACGAAAGGGCCGGCAGGCTCGTACGCACGGCAAGCACCGTCGCGGCGAGAAGCGCGTGGAGACCGGCCCCATGCACCGCCGCAAGCCGGACGGCAAGGCGGCCAAGAAGAACCTCGCCGCCCTGCTGGCGACGCAGCCGGGCGAGAAGGTCTACGTCGTCCCCTTCGGCAAGCGAGCGACGCTGATCCGCATCAACGAACAGCACCAGCAGGCGATCGTCCAGAGCGGCATCTTTGAACTCCAGGTCCCCCTGGCCGACCTGGAACCTGTCAAAAGAAACGGCTAGTCCACGGACCTGCCTGCCGGCAGGCAGGTTACACGAATTACACGGATTTAAGAAGAAGCCACCGTCCGCGCTATTCGTGGACTCCCCCGCCGTTTCCCGTCATCTGTGTCATTCGTGCAATTCGTGGACAAAGAAAAACCGAACGCCTTCGGTGACGTTCGGCTTCGGTCCCTCACCCCTGGTCTTGCGTTGTCCGCGCCTACTGGGGCAATGCTCGTGATTCTTGTATCGGTCGGATTGGGGGAGCACTTCGCTTAGGATCGACGATTCAGGCAGATAGGGACGCTCCCCTACCCGGCCCGTTCGGTCAAGGCGTCGGGGAGAGTCTCGGCGAAGGTGCGGATTTCATCCCGCACGCGTCGGTAGTGCCGGCGGGCAGCCTCTTCGTCGGCGGCGTCGGCGGCGAGTCGCGGCGGGTCGTCGAAGCCCACGTGGACCGTGCGCGTGTGCCCGGGGAAGACGGGGCAGTTCTCGTGGGCGCTGCTGCAGACGGTGACGACGAAGTCGAGCGGCACGTCGGCCAGTTCGTCGACGTGCTTGGAGCGGTGCGCGGAGATGTCCACGCCCGCTTCGGCCATCACGGCCACGGCGCGGGGGTCGACGCCGTGCGGCGCGACGCCCGCGGAGTACGCTTCGACCCGGTCGCCGCAGAGATGACGTGCCCAGCCTTCGGCCATCTGGCTGCGACAGGAGTTTCCGGTGCAGAGGAACAGAATCCGCGTCTTGTCGTCGCCCATGGGTGCGATTCCTTTGAGGAGGTCAGGTCTTGATGGAGTCGAACGAAGCAGCCGCCAGAGGCCCGAACACCAGCAGCGGCAGCCACGCCGACAGGGCCGGCGCGAGGCTGATGTTCCTGCAGATGTGGATGGAGGCGTAGAAGGTCATCACCGAGAGCAGGCAGATGGCCGCGGAGGCCTTGATGTTCCGCTCGCGCGAGAGGATGAAGGGCACGCCGAGCAGGAGCATGATGAAACTGTTGATCGGCTCGGTGATGCGGATGTACCGGGTCAGGACGGCCGCTCCCTGGTCCGGGACGCGCTTCATCTCCAGCAGTTCCGTCAGTTCAGACGTGGACAAGTAGTTCATCCATCGGCTGGAGCGCCGCAGGCGGACGTCGCGGGCGGTGAGGTCGCAGGGGTAGAACAGCCTGGCCTCGCCCGGCGCGAACGCCCAGCCGGGGGCGCTGGCGCTGGCGGTCCAGGTCGCCGTCGGCGCGATGAAGATGCCCATGATCCGGTCGTTGTCATCCCGGAAGGTGAAGGTGGGGTTGTGGAGCGTGGCCTCGCGCGTGGGCGCGTCCGTCCGGGCCGTGCCGAGAACGAGGCGGTCGGCCTGCAGCGTCATCCGGATGCTCGGGTCCCTCATGGCCGGCGGCTCGTTGACCTCACTGACCAGCCGGGGGTCCGCCTCCGCGTGCCCCGAATCGCGCAGCGAGGCCGCGACGATCCGCTGGGGGCCGACCGACGTATAGACGCCGTTGGTGCTCGGCAGGTTGGCGACGGTTCCGCCCACCCACGCCAGCCACGCCCGGTCGCTGAGTTCCGCCTTGCGCTTGGGATCGGGCGGGCGGCCCTCGAACGACCATCCGGACATGCCCTGATACGAGTCCGGTCGGGCCGTGGGGCCTGAGATCTTCGCCACCGCGCGGAGGGTGTCGCCCCGCAGCAGCACGGCGGGTTTGCGCATGGTCTCCTTGGGCTCGTCGTACGTCTTGGCATACCACGTGGACTGACTGCCGTCGGTCATCAGCTCCACGCTGAGGGGCTTCTCCGCGCGGGGATCGTCCCGGGAACGGACCAGGATATCCCGGATCGGCTGGATCGGAATGATCAGCTCCTGGTCGACCACGATCAGCCCGGCCATCAGCATGGCGCTGATGATGATCGGCCAGACCACGCGGTACAGGCTCACGCCCGAGGCGAGCATCGCGGTCAGTTCGTTGGTATGGTTGAATCTCGCGAGCGTGAAGGATGCCGACGCGATGACGATGATGCCGCCCAACTCGATGAAGTACACCAGCGAATGAGCGGCGTAATACGCGAGGACGTGCAGGAGAATGTCGCCAAATGACATCAACGGGTACTTCTGGGGCAGTTCCGCGAATTCGTCCATGTTGACGAACAGGTCCACGACGATGCGCAGGGACATGAACACGAGGAAGAACAGCAGCGCCGTGGTCAGGTAGCTGCGAACGATGTATCGGTCGAGCGTCTTCATGGTTGGCGAATCACTTTCGCACCAGGTGCGCGTAGAGGCAGGCGTTGGCGATGACCAGCGCGACCAGCCCGCCCCAGATCGACACGTAGCCCCACATGGGGTTCACGTCCTTGTTGGTCATCATCTCCTTGCCCATGAGGACCATCACGATCATCAGCGTTGCGGGCATGGCGCTCAGGGCGAAGGCGCTGATGAACTGCCCGCCGCGGAAGACCACCCCCAGCGCCGCTCCCATCGCCACCAGCAGGAAGCAACTGAGGCTGTAGGCCATCCGCCCGTTCATTTCGGCGACGATCTCCGATCGCAGGCGGAAGATCTCGCCCTCGATGCCCGCCCGCCGCTTCTGAACCGTCGTGAGATCCGTCATCGTCTCGTACACGTTGCCCGCGTTGGCCACCGCGGTCATGATGTGTGTCGGAATCGCCAGTTGCCCGGCGTTCCACTCCTCGGCGCGGCGCCCGTCGGGCTCCTCGCCGATCCGCTCGACCACCGTCGACCCCGTCACTTCGATCATCGCGAACGATGCCGCCGAGAAGGGCAGCCACTTCGCCTCCACGATGCCCGCATCCCCGACCACCCGCCGCTTGGGCTGGCCGTCCTGCAGGATCGTGACCTCCACCTTCCGGGCCAGCCCGTCGGCGCCCTGCCCGGAGCCCAGGTACACCCTCTCGCCGCTGACCTTCGCCAGGGCGGCGCGGATTCGGTACGTCACGTCGCCCTGCTTCAGGTGGTCGTACGCCTCGCCCGATGCGATCGTCTCGGCAATCTCCCGGCAGAGCAGTTCGTGGGA
>CAZEJA010000068.1:0-10686 GCA_964512215.1 uncultured Planctomycetaceae bacterium | reverse complement strand
GATCAGGAACAGGGGCACGACGCCGAGCGCCGCGGCCAGCGCGACCCACTGGATCGGGGCGTCGCGCTCGGTGCGAGGCAGGTCGGCGGCGCCGGACTGTCGGATCGTCCGGTAGGCGGCCAGGCTGGAGCGGATGCCCTTCATCAGGCTCGGCCACAATCGCACGATCGCCCAGAGCCCCCCGACGACCATCGCGCCGACGCCGATGTACCGCGTCTGGGTCGACCACAGTTCCCAGGCGTAGGCGTCCGGGGCGACGCCTTGCGCCTCACCGCCCGGCCAGGGCTTGCTGCCCGCCAAGAGGGGAATGGCGATGAACCAGTTCACTGCCCCGCCGATGAAGACGAGCACGGCGATGTTGAAGCCGACGATGTACCCGACGGCCGCCAGGGCGGGTCCGAGCCCCGTTCCCACGTAGGCCACCGAACTGCCCACTCGCGTGGCGCACTCGACGGCGCCTTTCCACAGCCCGAGTCCGGCCTGTCCGAACTTGTAGATCGCCCCCAGCGCCCCGCCGGCGAGCAGGTGCAGGATGCCCGCGCCCGCGCGGCGTCCGACCTGCAGGACCTCCGCCGTCGCGAGGCCTTCGGGGAACGTGAGTTTCGACTCCACGATCAGCGCCCGGCGGAGCGGGACGGTGAACAGGACGCCCAGGATGCCGCCGACGGCGGCGATGATGGTGGTCTGCCAGTACTCGAACCGCGTCCACGCCCCGAGCATCAGCAGGGCGGGGAAGGTGAAGATCACCCCGGCCGCCAGCGACTCGCCCGCTGAGGCCGCGGTCTGGACGATGTTGTTCTCGAGGATGTTCGACCGCCGGAACATGCGGAGGACGGCCATCGAAATGACCGCGGCCGGGATCGATGCCGACACCGTCATGCCCGCCAGCAGCCCCAGGTAGGCGTTCGCCCCGGCGAGCACGGCCGTGAGGACCACGCCGAGAATGAGGGCCTTGACGGTGATCTCCGGCAGGGAAGGGCGAGCGAGGGAGGGGTCGGTTGGCGCAGCGCTGGTCTCGTCGGGCATCGAACGCTCCGGTCTGGTCGTCAGGTCTTGCGGATGAGCACGGCCGTCAGGTCGTCGGCCTGCGGCTGGCCTGCGGCGAAGGCGGATACCTCGGCTCGGAGGTTCGCGAGGATCTCGGCGGCGGGCTTCTCGCGGTCGCGTCGGATGCAGTCGATCACGCGCCCGATGCCGTACTCCTTGCCGTTGCGGTCGGAGGCCTCGAAGAAGCCGTCCGTCGTCACGATGGCCATGTCGCCCGGCGCGAACGCGTGCGTGACGACTTCGGTGTATTCGCTGTCGTCCAGCACGCCCAGCGGCAGGCCCGTCGCGGCCAGCTCCTGGAACGTGTCCGTGGCGGCAGTGTACAGCAGGATCGGCCCATGCCCCGCGGAGGCGAACCGCAGCGCCTGCTCGTTGGCGTCGAGCAGCCCGAGGAAGCAGGTGACGAACCGCCCGCCGTCGAGGTCGGCGGCCAGCAGGCGGTTGACCGTCGCCAGCACGTCGGGGACTTCGCCCTCCCAGTGCCCCAGCGCGCGGATCATCGCGCGGGCCTCGGCGATGACCAGCGCGGGCCCGATCCCGTGCCCGGAGGCGTCGGCGACGGTAACCAGCCACCGCCCGTCGCCCGCGGAAAGGAAGTCGTACGTGTCGCCGCCTGTCTCATCCGCCGGGTCGGACATCCCCGCGACCTCGAAGCCCTCGATTGTCGGCGGCGCCGCGGGCAGCAGGCCCTGTTGAATGTCGCGGGCGATCTGCATGGCCCGCTCCATCTTCTGCTTGGCCAGGTAGTGTTCGATCAACCGCGCCCGCTGCAGGGCCACCCCCGCCTGGGCGCCGAGCGTCTCGGCCAGCGAGACGTCGTAGTCGGTGAACCCGTCCGGCGTCTTCTTGTTGAGCACCTGGAGAACGCCGACGAGCTTGTTTTCGTGATTCCGGAGGGGCACGGAGAGGATGTTCCGCGTGCGGAAGCCCGTCTGCTTGTCGACGTCCGGGTTGAACCGCTCGTCGGCGTAGGCGTCGGGGACGATCACGGTCTGCCCGGTCTGAATCGCCGCCCCCGCGATGCCGCGATCGGCGGGGAAGCGGATCTCCTCGGCGCCGGCGGCGATACGGCTGATGAGCTTGTTGGTCGGGGCGTCGTAGAGGAAGATCGTCGCCCGCTCGGAGTGGAGCAGTTCCATGCTGCGGTCGACGATCAGCGCGAGCAGTTCGTCGAGTTCGGTCACAGCCGCCATGGAGCGGCTGATCTCGAGCACGCGTCGCAGATCGTTCAGGTCGTGTTGGAGGTCCTCGCTCATGTGCCGATTCCTCCCGTGGCGCCGTTGGTCGGTCGGGGTGCGGGGATCGGGAACGTGATGCCGCCCGCGGGAAAGACCGTGACGCGTCGCGAGTCGCCCTTGAGGATGGCGTCGGCCGCCGCAAAGGCCTTCTCGGGTTCCGCGAAGGTCTTGAGTCCGGGGAAGGGGCGGGGCAGGTCGGCCAGCGCGGGCGAGACGACGAGGACGGGGTTGCGGTGCAGCGTCTGGGCGGCCATGCGAATGAAGAAGCCCGCATCCGCCGCGAGTTGGGGCATGAGGCGGGTGACCAGCGAGCAGAGGCTGTCGGGCCCGAGCAGGCGGAGCAGGCGGCGTGTCCAGGTGGGCCCGAGGGGCCAGCGGGGCACGTCCATGCCTTCCATGCCCGCCTTGCAGCGGGTCAGGCAGAGGATCACGCCGTTGGGGCGGACGGCCCAGCGGGTGTTGGCGATGCTCTTGAACGACTGCCACAGGTCGCGGTCGCGCGGGTAGGCGTTGGTGATGAGCACGTCGGCGGGCGCGGGGGTGACCACGCCGCACGCGACGGAACACTGCTTGGCCATCATGCGCTGGGCGGGGATGACCTCGCCGGTGGCGATGTAGCTGGGCTGGTGGGCGGCGTCGAGGACGTACTGGACGCCGAACGTGCGGCGTCCGGCGGCTTCGAGCTTGCGCCCCGCGGCGTCGATGGCCGCCCGCATGGGATTGGACGTCGCGTCGGTGCCCACGAGCTGTCGCGGGCGTCGCCCCACGCCGAGCTGGTGCAGCGGGCGGATCGTGTCCAGGTGCGAGCAGCCGGGGAAGATCATCTTGTACCCGCCGCCGAAGCCGGCCTGCAGGTGCGCCGAGACCGACGAGATCAGAATCCGCAGGTCGGCCGTCGCGACGTCGCGGTCGACGTGGAGGTCGATCTTGCCGACGCGCCCGAGCGACGTGTACGCGCCCCAGTCCTGCCAGGGATTGCAGCGCCGGCGGATGCCCTCGACGGAGGCCCCGAGCTTCTCGTCGACGCGCGCGGGATCGGCGGGCGGATGCATGCCCGTGGCCAGCACGATCTCCACCTGGTCGCGCTCGATCTCGGCGTGGTCGATCTCCCGCATGATGACGCGGAGAATCTCCGCCAGGGGGCTGTGCCGGGTCAGGTCCTCGACGATCAGCGCGATGTGTCCGCGTCGGCAGTCGGCGAGCAGGCGGCTGAGGGGCGGTCCGGAGTCGGGCTGGTTCAGCGAGCGCGCCAGGTTGTCGGCCCAGTCGTCGGGCGCTGCAGGCAGCGAGGAGGTCGCCACCTGCTGCACCGTCCAGTTCTCGGGCAGGTCGAGTGTCAGCTCGTCCTGTCCCCAGGGCACAGCCAGTCCGGGCATTCGCGCGGGTCCTTTCGAGTCGATGGGGTGCTACGCGCGCCGTCGAGCGCGGATGACATGGTACACGTTGAGCGGTTCGGGAATCGAGACGAAATCGCCGAAACCCGCCGGTTCGAGAATCTCCTGCAACTGCCCGGGGGAGCGGTGGATCATGTGCAGGCCGAACACGCGCCGGAAGAAACGGTCGGTCCCGTGGGCTTTGGAGAGGCTGTTATACAGCACCGGCGCGCCGGGAGGCAAGACGCCCGCGACGGCGCGGAGGATATCGCCCAGCACGTCGTCGGGGAGGTACTCGCAGATGCCGAGCATCTTGACGATGTCCGGGGGCGTGTCGAGCAGGTCGTCGATGTCGCAGACGTCGCCCGCGACGAACCGGACGCGGTCGACGACGCCCGCCTCGGCGGCGATCCGACAGCCGTAGTCGAACGCCTCGGGGTTGAGGTCGACGAGCGTCGCGTGGGCGGGGCGGCGGGCCTCGCAGAGCGCGTCGATAATGATCCGCCCGGGCCCCGCGCCGAGGCACAGCACGTGTGCGTCGGACGCGTCCGATTCATCAATCAACCTCGTCAGCCACCTCGCCGCCAGCTTACGCCGGTTACGCAGGGCGGTCGCCATCGCACCGCCGCCGACGAGGATCTTGTCGGCGATCTGCGTGGGCTTGCCGTCGTAGCTGATCACCATGCTCCGCCACCCGCCGGGGTCGGCCCAGTTTGACGCGGCCAGCTCGCTCTTCGTGAAGCGCAGGACGCCCCGCACCAGCGCAGCGGGCAGGTAGTTGGCCAGCGGATTCGCGACCGCCGCGCGAAACGCACGTCGCAGCGCCCCGTGGCGCTCGAACTCGATGTCGGATACCCACGATTCCATCGGACGGGCCGGGACCTTTCGCCCCGGAGTATACGCGCCGCTCGCCTCGCCCGCCATCCACTCAAGCCGCGGGGGAGGGCTAAAGTTTTCCGCGGGGACGCGCCGATACATTCATGCGGCACTGGATTCCAGGACACTGGGCTAGCGAGGCGATACGTATGACCAAGCGACAGTTGATCGACGAGATTCTCGAAATCAACCACGGCGCCGAGCCGGCCTTCCTGGCGCAGTTCGAGGACATGGAACTCACCGAGTACCTCGAACACCTCGTGACGACCAAGGAGCCGCGCCTCTGCGAGACCGAGGGCGTATACGAGCCCGTGGAAGCCCCCCAGAGCGATCCCGACCCCGATCAGCCGCCGTTCATCATGGATGAGAACGGCGAGGAAGTTGTTATAGGCGAGCCCGAGATGGCCGGTCAGGCGGCGCTCTCCTAGAGTCGCCCGGGGGGGCAACGTGACGCGAAACCGTATGGCACTCCACGCCGTTCGGGCCTCGTGCCCGGGCGGCGGCTTTTTTCCGGGACGGGAGGCGAAAACGCCTTCCAAAATCCAGCGCGAATGGATATAGTATTCAGCCCGTTGGGTGGCGTCGCTCGCCCATACGGGACGTACAACATGGGGCCGTAGCTCAACTGGTTAGAGTACCGGACTGTCGATCCGGTGGTTGCGGGTTCGAATCCCGTCGGCCTCGTTTCTTGCAGGCCCGGCCATCTATGAAGGCCGGGCTTTCTTTCTGCGCTCGGGGCAGCCCAGAGGGACTCGACGCCGCAGGCGCCTGCCCCGCAGAATTCCGTAGGCCCCGTCTTTGTTCCAGGGCCCGACCATCTATGAAGGCCGGACCCTCTTCGCTGCGCTCAGGTGCACTCATTGACGCCTGGACGACTGGTGCTGCTGCGGCGATTGCTTCTCGGTCCCGCTGAGGCACAACACGCGGCCGTTGGCGGTGGACAGGAAGAGCCGCCCGGATGCGGCGGCCATCCCGTCCCAGGCGGGCAAGGACTCGAGTTCCATTTCCGCGAGCTTCCGCCCATCGTCAGCCGACACCGCCCAGAGCAGTCCCCCCTCCTTGCCGGACAGGACACGGCGCTGACGCTGCAGGTCTCTGGCCATCTGCTCCCCGAACGGCTTTGCGAAGGCCTTCTCCTCGTCGACGACGACTCTGGGCCCGGCGACGAACAGCGTGCGGCCGGCCATCGCGATCGCCCACACGTGCATCGGGGCATCGGTCGTCCAACGGTAGTCGAGCTTGAAGCGCGGGCCAGCCGGCTTCCTGGACGCGGCCTTCTTCCCCGGCTTGCGCGCCGCTGGTTGAATCCGGACCGGCTCCTTGCCCATCGCGAACAACTGGTACTTCACGGGTGTGGTCCACTTGTAGTAGTCGGGCTTGCGACCAAAGCCATAGACCAGCTCGTCGTCGAACACCAGCAGATGCCCGCCGGGCATGGCCTTCCCGGCCTGGGGCCAACCGCCGGCGCCTTCGGCAAACCCCTTCCCGTAGACCCAGTACGCCCGGTGCCACCAGGACCCATCGACGAACCCGATGGGGCTGAACAGGTGCTGCCCGCCGGCAGTTTCGGTGGGGCGGATATCGGTTGCCGCCACGTGCCGCCGACGGCCGGTCAGGTCCAACTGCTGCGAACGCATGTAGAGACTGCGGCCATCGCACGAGAGCACGTCAGGCAGGCCAACGGGCATGTTGAGCTTCGCAATGAAATCCTGAAGCCGCTTGCCCGATTGCGGGTCGCGATCGCTGAGCACGGTTTCGGACAGGAGGCGACCGGTAGCCGGGTCGAGTCGGATGACGCGCAAGCCGCCGTCGAGGAACATGCTCCGACCCGCCACACAGCAAGCCACCCCGTCGTGAACGAGCACGCTGCCGGGTACGGGCCAGACCGATTCGACCTGCTCGAAGGCGACCAGCCGCCGATCGGTCGGTGCGGCGCGGAATCGCCAGAACAGCCGGCCGTCGTCCGATCGCACGCAGTAGACGTATCCATCGTTGGAGCCGAACAGGACCAGCCCGCCGTAGATCGTGGGGGGCGAATCGACACGACCGCCGGCGGTGAACCGCCAGACAAGCTTGCCCGACTCGGCGTCCAGGGCGTGGAGCGTATGGGTTTCGATCGAGACAACGAAGACCTTGCCATCGGCGACGGTCGGGGCGCTGAGGCGCCCGCCGAGGCTCGCGTGCCACTTGCGGGTGAGACCGGCCGGCACGCGACCGGCCGTTCGCCCGCTTCGGGACGGGTCGTGGCGGTAGGTGGGCCAGTCGGGGGAGTTCCTGGTCTGAGACGGGGCAAGCTTGATGGTCTCGAAGCCGGGGCCTCTCTCGAGGCGCGGGGTGGAGGCGGTGGCGGAGGTCGAAGGGGAGGCCCCCGCGGGGGCCAGGGCATTGAAGCCGCAGAGCTTGGCTTCCATGTAACATGCGCAGGAGTGCGGCGTGGCGTACAGAAGGCCGTTGGCGGGCAGCATGCCGTACAAGCATCCGCCCCGAACCCAATGATTGATGTCCCAGTGGCCGCTGCGTACGTCCACGAATTCCGTTCCGGTTCGCCCGGGGATGAGGAAGCGGTCCGTTGCCTTGGACCGGTAACACCGCTGGTGCATGAAGTACACGTCCGTGTCGCACGTGAGCTTTCGGCGGATGTCGCCGGTCTTGAGATCGTACCCGTTGTACTGCCCGTCGCCGCGCTTGCCGCCCCAGGCGGTGTCGCCGCACCAGGCAAGGCCGTCGACGACGAGGATGTCCTCGGGGCAGTAGTGCCCGGAGACAGGCAACTTGGCCTGCCAGAGCGGCTTGCCGTCCTTCATGCTCAGGCCGGACATCGTGCCATCGCCGCCCGTGAACAGGACTACGTCGTCGTGGACGACGAGCGTCGCCCCGAACGAGCGGGCCAGGGCGCCGGGGCGAGCCTTGTGCTTCCGAAGGTACTCATGGGTCGACGGAGCGAAGCAGCCTGGCGTGGAGGAAAGTCCGGAGGCTGGTTTGCCGGTCCACACCTCCGTACCGTCGTCGCGCTTCAGGCAGACCACCGTCTTGCCGTCATGGAAGACGATACGGTTTCCTGCGGCTGCCAGCGACAGCGGCGTCACGGGTGTCTTCTTCTCCCAGAGCAGTCGCCCGGTCCCGGCCTCGACGGCCATGAGGCGCCACGGCTTCCCGTCCCAGGCATACTCATGGGCCACACGGTCGCGGGCGGGGCCGATGCTGTTGGTCTGGGGTGAGTAGTCGGTTCGAGGTGGGGCGGGGTTGCACAGGGCGATCAGGACGTTGTCGGTGAGAACCAGTTCCTCCGCGCCGCGCGTCTCGCCGAGCGTGCGAAGCGTCCTGCCGGTGGCGGCATCGATGGCTGTAACGGGCCCGTCGAGCCCGAGCGTGACGTAGACGGTCTCGCCAACGGCGACCAGCCGCCGAGGCAACTGGGCCGGGCCGCTCTTGAGCGGCCACAGGTGTGTGTGCCAGGTTTCGATCGGCCGCTTCCACAGGACAGTTCCGTTGAACGCATCGCGGGCGATCAGCCGCCACTCGGGGGGCAAGAGGATCGAGTTGTGCGGGCCTTCATCGAAGATGTAGAAGAGGCGTCCGCCGGATGACACCGCCGCGCTGAGACTGGCCATCCGGTCGTGGTGCCGGGCCCAGCGTGGGCTGCCCACCCACTGCAGCCGCCGCGGCGGGCCAATGATCCGGTCGTGGCTCACGGCGTTGTTCGACGGGTCGTGCAGGTAGTGCGTCCACTCGTCGATGTCCGCGGGCCTCGGTTTGACGAATGTCCTCCCATCGACCCACGCCACGCCAAGCGGCGCGAGAATTCTCATGATCTCGGTACGTTCCACGTTGGAGCTGCCGTTGACTACCACGAGGTTCACGAGGTTGTCGATGTACGGCAACTGCTTTCCGTCAAACGGGATAGCAGAGGCCTTTCCGTACAAGCCCTCTGCCCGAATCGCCTTTCTGGCTTCGCTGATTCCATCATCCGCCGTGTCAAGAAACTGGACCACGTACGGACCCGCAGCGGCTTTGACCAGTTGCTTGCGGAGTTCCTGCCCCGAGCCCGACGACGGGCAACCGATCACCACGACAAGTCCGCCTTTGACGCCTGACAGGGCGAGGATGTCTCCGGCCTTTGGCGGGGCACTACCGGCAGAACCGGCGCCGGCGCTTCCGGCCGTCAGCGCGAATGCCAGCAACAGGGCAATGTGCTGTTTCATGCTGTCTCCAACGGGTGTGCCATCTGCCTGTCAGGCAAACGACGGGGACTTCTCGGATGGTCTCCGGCTGACAACCGGCACGGACCTGTCTGACAGTATAACGAACCATGAGAGCAGCTACTGCCTTTCCTGCTCGGCGGCTCGTTCGTGCCCGCGCTGCTGTCTCCGGCATGGCACGTCCGACAGGCAAGCGGAAGGAATTCCCGGGAGAAGCGGCTCAGAAAGACACGGTCGCTCCACGTCTGGACATGGCGCGACGGGAGAAGCCCCCGAACGCTGTCAGCGCAACCCTACACAGCAGATGGCCCCCGTCCGATCAGAAGTACTCCATGCGCAACACACTCAATCCTGCGGCGCGACCGCTCCCGCCGCGAAGGACAGCCCGGAACTCCGGGGAGTACCTGATCGCTGCATGTCATCGCCTGAACGGCGAGCGGTTCTTGCGCCCAGCCGGGGGGCGGCGCGTTGTGGACCGGTGCCGGACGGGCTAGAATAGCAGCCGGCTGCACAGCAGGTTGAACTAGACGACGACGCCGGCGGCGTTCTCGGCCCGGTGCCGGGGCCGGACGGCGCGACCGTGTGTTCCTCCGGGTTTGCCCTTGCGGCCTCACCCTTCGGAACACACGGGGAACATATTGGCCTGACTCTCACTGAAGTTAGACCAGGGAATTGGACCACGTCAGGGCGGGTCAGGAACTGGAGATACGATTATGGACAACATGTCTACTCCACGTACCTTGCGATCAATCAGGCGACGGGATTTCCTCAAGGCCATGACCGCATGCGCGGCAACGGCATCCGTTGGGGGAAGACTGTGTAGCGCCTTTGCTGCGGGGGCGAATGACAAGGCCCTGATCCTTGGAGGGATCCCGGCGAAGTATCACAAGAAGTGCGACATCTCTTCTGAAGCCGAGTTTGGGGCAATCAAAGAGAAGACGGGGGTGACCTTCGAACTGGTTACCCACGATACAATCTTCGAGGCGTATCGGAAACTGCCGGCAGATAAGCAGAAAGAAGCCAGGGCGATCGCGGGCGAATTGATCAAGGGCGCAACACAGGTCAAAGGTCTCAAACAGCTCGATGATTCTGCCGTTGAGAAATCAGCGAGATTCTATGTTGCCGTTCGCTCGCTGATAGAGAAAGCAGGCGCCTCCTCAGCTATAATCTCCTGCAGTCCGTATATCAGGGGCGCGGAGATGCCGACTTCCTGTATGGCCCTGGGGCTCCTCCAGGAAGACGGCATACCTGCTGCGTGCCAGGTGGATATCGACGCGCTGTTGACCATGATCCTCTTCAGGCGCTTAGTCAAGATGCCAAGCTTCATGGGCAACACCTTCGCACTCGATGGGAAACTCGGCGTTCAGCACTGTGTGACATGCCGCAAGATGTGCGGTCTCGACAAGAAGCTCTACGGCTATTCGATATCGGACTACCATGGCAGAAAGGCCACGCCGACAATCCATGCCTTTCTGCCTGAGGGAAAAACCGTGACGGTCGCCCGTCTTACCCGCGGGCTGGAAAGCCTCGTCCTCACTACCGGCACGCTCGTTGACTGCATGGACGCAAATATCAGTCCCGACCATCCTCATCGATGCAGGAACGCTTTCATCATCAAGACGGATGGACTGGCGAAGGTGATGGGAACTGTAGCTGGCAGGTTCCAGTACCACATGATCGTGGCATACGGTGACCATACGGAAGCGCTCTCAGAATTCTGCAAAGAGAGAGGCATAGGCGTTCCAAAGATGGAATAGGTCATAGCTGGAAATGGCGCGACGGGGAAAGCCCCCGAACGTCGCGGAATTGCACCTGGGCGGCGGCCCCCGCCCAGCCCTCTGCAAGGGAGGCCTGGCCGGCTGAGCGGCTCTGCGGGCAGGTTAAGAAGGGAGAGAGAGTTGATCCCGGATTTCCCGGATGAAAACCACAGTTCATATATAATGAGGCCTCGTT
>CAZEJA010000067.1:0-10721 GCA_964512215.1 uncultured Planctomycetaceae bacterium | reverse complement strand
GCGTTACTGACGCCCGTGCTCGATGTGCTGAACCAGGCCGGCGTCAGCGATGATCGGATCGTCATCATCGTCGCGACGGGAATGCACAGGCCCAGCACCCCCGCCGTGCGAGACCTGATGCTCGGGGCCGAGATCCTGCAGCGATGTGAAGTGATCGATCACGTTGCCGAAGATGCAGCGGTTGTACGTCCGCTTCGGGCTGGCCATGGTGGACGGGCTCGAGAAGTCCTCGTCGTTGACGGCGTCGACGCCCGCGCCGACGTTGAACCGCCACCTGTCCCAGGGACCCAGCGAGGCCGCGATCCAGCCGCCGCAGCTCTTCAACTCGGTGATCGAGTCGCCCATCACGTCGACGCCCTGCCCGATGCCGCCCAGGTACGCGTCGAGATCCTGCCCCGTGAACAGCTCGCCCTTAACCGTCAGCCAGTCGTTGATCGGCATGTTGACGTCGAGGTTCGCCGACCAGGACGCGACGTTCATGTGAGAACCGTCGACCGTCAGGTCGTACTCCTCCTTGCCGTAGTGCCCGGAGATGCCCACGGTCGTGCGCTTCTCGCCGAACAGCGGGAAGGTGACGCTCGCCCGCCCCTGGACGGAAGGCATGCCCGAGTCCTCGCCCGTGTCGCCGGGGTCGAAATCGTGGTCATGCCCGATCGACCGCAACAGCGCGACCTCCAGCTTGAGGTCCACGTCCTTGGCGATCGTGAACTCCTTGGTCGCACGGATCTGCGGCCGCCGGTAGCCGATGTTGCCCACCCACCACAGCACCGAGTAGTTCAGCGTCGGGGCGTTCAGCGGCGAGATCACGTCCCACGTCTGACCCGCGATGATCGAGAACCGATGCTCCGGCCACTCGATCTTCATGAACGCGTGACGCATGAACGGGTGGGGCTTGTTCTCGGCGCCCCCGCCGTAGAAGTCCATCTCGACCTGCCCGCTGGTCTTGGCCGAACCCACGTCCGGGCCCTTGATCTTCAGGCCCAGGCGCGTCTGGTTGGCGGTCATGTTGAACTGGTGGTCGCTGCCGTTGTAGTGCTCCGTCTCCACCCACCGGGCGAAGTTGCCCACACTCGTACGCGCCCCGTCCCACGCCGCATCCAGCTTGATGAACCCGTACAACAGGATGTCCAGGTTCGCCCAGACGTTGGCGACGTTGGCGACGTTCCCGCCGTTGCCCGCCTCGGCCCGGATCAACGCGCGGATCTGTTCGAGATCCTCCTTCGCGAGGCGCTTCTTCTCGCTCTTGCGGACCACCTTCATCGCCTCGGTCTGCTGCTGGACGAGCTTCTTGAGCTGCTCGACCTCGCCCTCGAGCTTGCCGACGCGCCCGCGGAGTTCCGCGTTCTCCTTCTTCAGGCCCGTCCGGTCCGCCTTGGCGGGCTTGGCCGGATCGGCTGCCCGCAGGCCGGCCGACATCCAGCAGATCGCCCCGACAATCGTCCATGTCGTGATGGTCTTCATGCACCGATCTCCTCTTAGCGGGAATGCACTGCGAGAGTGGTCCCGACGTTTCGAGTAGGCCTTCCGTTCCGGACGCCCGTGAGTCCCACCGCCCGGACAGGCCCGGCAGAGGTACAGCGAGGCGATACTCTAGCGAAACGCCCGTTCGGATTCAACCTGGAGTGTGAAGCGATTCACAATCGCATCGTCCTTGTCTGGGGATATTGCGGGCCTTGACACGCTCCGGGCGGCGTCGTACGCTCGGGACATCACCCTTCCATTCGAGGCGGCACGATGTCTGATCAGCCCCTTCCGGTCGCGGTGGTCGGCCTGGGCGTGTTCGGCCGGCTGACACTGCAGGCCCTTCGACAGAGCGAACTGGTCACCGTGGTCGGCGTCGCCGACCGCGAGGCGGCGCTGTCCGATCGCGCCGGCGCGGAGTTCGGCGTGCCCGCCTACACCGACGACCGGCGCCTGCTCGTCGAGACCCGCCCGCAGGCCGTCTACCTCGCCGCCCCACCCATGATCGCACCCGACCTGGTCGCCTTCTGCGCCCAGCAGGGCATCCACATCTGGAAGCAGCCGCCGCTGGCCCGCAATCTCGGCGAGGGACTGGCGATGGTGCGAACCATGGAGGCAGCCGGGCTGAAGCTGGCCGTCGGCACGCAGCGCCGTTTCGCCCCCACGTACCGCCGGGCCTGGGAACTCCGCGACCGCCTCGAGCAGGTCTTCCTCGCCCGCGCGCACTACCTGTTCAACTGGGGCCCGCACCTGGGCTGGCGCGGCGACAAGGCGTCGGCCGGAGGGGGAGCCCTGCTGGAGTTGGCGTACCCCTCCGTCGATCTGCTGATCTGGATGCTGGGGCTGCCCGAGGAAGTGTACGGCTTGGCCGCCGTGGGCAGCCGTCCGCCGGCGCCGGACGACGAGCCGCTGCCGGTTCACGACACCGACGACACGGCCGCGGCGATCCTCGACTACGGCAGGGGGCGGATGGCGACCGTCGTCGCTACGCGCTCGTCCGGGCCCGTCAGCGAGGCGCTCTGCCTGCACGGACGCGGCGGGTCCCTGGCGGCGGACACGGAAACCTGCCTGCTCCGCGACCCCGACGGCAACGTCGTGGACCGCACGGCCGACGACTCGCCGCCGCTGGCGCTGCTGCAGCGCCAGAGCGAGGTGTTCGCCCGCGCCGTGCTGGACGAGGCGAAGTTCTACGAGTGTTCCGGGCGGGAGAACCTGCTGAGCCTCGCGACGATCGACGCGATCTACCTTTCCGCGCGGACGTCGCACCCGGAGCGCCCCACGCGCCTGCTGGAAACCAGCGGGCTGACGGGCGAGGAATGCCTGGCCTATCAACCCGTCGCCGAGGAAGCGTAGTTCGCTGTCGTTCCCAGCCAGCGCAGTGGCTGGGCTTGGGGGGCGGGTGGCACGGCTGGCTTGTCCAGCCGTGTTCGCGACAAGGGAAGGAGATCGGACCATGAAGCGCACGGCTTCGCGGCGTACGGTGCTGAAGGCGGGGGCGGCGGTGTCGCTGTCGGCTGCAGCATACGCCCGGGCGGCGGGGGCGAACGAGCGAATTCGCATCGCGCTGATCGGATGCGGAAGCAAGGGGGTGAACTCGCACTTGCGCGGGCTGTGCAAGTACGCCGAGAGCGAGAACATCGAGTTCGCAGCCGTGGTAGACCCGTGGTGCCAGCGGCGCGAGTCGGCTGCCGAGAAGGCGAAAGAGTGGGGCGGCGGCAAGCCCAAGCAGTTCATCTCCTACCGCGACGTCATGACGATGAAGGACGTCGACGCCGTCGTGATCGCCTCGTGCGACCACCAGCACACGACGCACCTCGAGGCGGCCGCCAAGGCTGGCAAACACGCCTACTGCGAGAAGCCCCTTGCGATGGACTTCGGCAAACTCAAGCGAGCCTGCGACGCCGTCAAGTCTGCGGACATCTGTGTGCAGATCGGCACACAACTCCGTTCCATGCCGTCCTTTACGGGCTGCCGTAAGCTGTATGGAACCGGCATCCTGGGAACGGTCGGGCGCGTCGAACAACACCGCAACGGCACGAAGCCCTACTGGTACGGGCGCGTCGCCAAGGCCGACCCCAAGGACGTCGACTGGAAGGAATTCCTGATGGATGCCCGCCCCCAGCCGTTCGACGCCGTCCGCTTCACCGGCTGGTACGGCTTCCGCGATTTCTCCGGCGGGCCCGTGCCCGGGCTGGGCAGCCACTTCATCGACCTGGTCCACTACATCACCGGCGCGACGTTCCCGAAAAGCTCCGTCTGCCTCGGCGGGACCTACACGTGGGCCGACGAGCACAAGTTCACCTGCCCCGATCACGTGACGGCCTTGTGGGACTACGGGCAGTTCATGGTCGAGTACACGACGAACTTCGGCAACGGCAGCGCCAAGAGCTTCCGCATCCTCGGCGACCAGGGAATGCTGGACATGGAGAACTGGAACAAGCCCGTCCTGACCGCGGAAGGGGGCAGCCGCAATCGCGGTGTCATCCGCGGCGAGAAGCCCGTCGAGCCTGTGGAAGGCCCGGACCATCATCTCGACTGGCTGGAGTGCATCCGCAGCGGCAAGACCCCCAACGCCTCCATCGACGCCGGCTATCAGCACGCCGTCGCCGTCATCATGGCCATGCAGTCCTTCGACACGGGCAAGCGCACTGTCTACGACGCGAAAGCCCGTGAAATCCGAGAGGGCTAGGACCGCTGCAGCAGGTTCAGCAGCTTGCGGTCGAGCTTGTGGCCTTTCCAGTCTTCGTAGGCGATGTCCGTGCGGCCGGAGTCGAGCACGCCGAACGCGCCCCGCAGGTTCCACAGCGCCCAGCCGATGCGGTGGCCCTTGAGGATCTCCAGCACATCGCCGAACCATCCCAGGAAGACGTCATGCGGCGTCTTGTTGTAGCAGCCGGCCTCGCCGCAGTGGACGCCCACGCCTTTGCGGACGATCTCGCCCCACGGGGCGTAGTGCTTGACCAGCCCCGCCCGGTCCAGGCGGACCCCGCCGTCGGGCTTGAGCAGCGGCCAGGTGGGCTTGGGGAAGCTGAGGCTGCGGTCGACCCACTTGGCCCGATAGTGGCTGATGAGCCCTGGATGATAGGCGTGGACACTCTGGGCGACGCCGTCGTCGATCATGCCCTCAACAACAAGCGAGCCGGCCGCGTATCCGTCGACAATGACCAGGCGGTCCGGGCTGGTCCGGCGGATCGTTCTCGTCGCCCGCCGCATCACGCGACAGTAGTCCTCGCGCGTCATGCGCCCTTCCTTCGGGCGCGGGGCTTCGTTGACCAGGTTGAAGCTCAGCTCTTTCGCGGAGATACCCTTGTAGCGCTTGGCGAAGACATCCCAGTGATGCACGAATGCATCCTCCGCGGGCCTGTCCTTCCACAGATCGAACGGTTCACGTTTACTGTCACGCTCGTTGATGCAATAGCCCGGCGCGCGATGGAAGTTCAACGACACGTGCAGCTTGTGCTTGCGGCACAGTTCGACGGCCCGGTCGACCTTCTCGAGTGCCTTCTCGCTGATCCGCATCACGTCGTCGGGCTTCAGCTTGCGCGTCTTGCGCCAGTCGGTGTCGATCCAGAACCAGTAGTCCATCGGCAGGCGGATGAAGTCGAACCCCCAGTCCCGGGTCCAGCGGAGGTCGTCCTCCGAGACCCTCCCCTCGCTCTGCTCGCCGCGGGAGAAGGCCTGGAAGAAG
This sequence comes from uncultured Planctomycetaceae bacterium, assembly GCA_964512215.1. GTDB lineage: Bacteria > Planctomycetota > Phycisphaerae > SM23-33 > SM23-33 > CAZEJA01. The sequence continues at coordinate 5,572 of CAZEJA010000067.1, read as the reverse complement.
TTCAGCAGGTTGAACCCCCGCCACCGCGGCAGGGGGTTGGACGCCGAGCGGGGCTTGGTGGGCGTATCAGCGCCGATGCATCGCCGTGCCGCCAGCGCCGCGGCGCCGATAGCCCCCGCACGCAATATGTCTCGTCGTGTAGGCGGTTTCATGGGCACGATTGTACCCGAAGAAAACAGGGACTGTCCCGTCGTTTGGGACGGTCCCTGCTTTCTTCGCAGTGCACGCCGCGGAAAATGGGGACAGTCCCGGACAGCGGGACAGTCCCCATTTTCCTCCGTTGCCCGTTGGCCGGCAAATCGGTACACTTCTGAACCGGCTTCATCGCCGGCGGAAGGCAGGAAGGGAATGACCCACACAATCTGGACACGATCGGTGGTTGTGACGCTGCTGCTGGCGGCATGTGGCGCGGCGCCCGGCGCGGAGAAGTCGCCGCCCGACACGCGCCCGCCCTTGGTGATCGCCTACTTCGTCACGAGCGACCGCAAGCCGATCCCCGGTTACGTCGAGCGATTCGACCGCGTCATGACCGAAGTGCAGCGGTTCTACCGCGAGGGGATGAAGGCCAACGGATATGGTCCGATGACCTTCCGCCTCGACCGCACCGACAAGGGCGAGCTTCGCGTGCACGTGGTCAAGGCGCGCAAGCCCATGCGGGCCTACGGGCGGAACGCCTCCGCGGCCGTCCGCAATGAGGTCAAGGCCGCCCTCGCGCAGCAGGGCGTGGACCTTGACGGGCGAACGATGGTGATCTTCCAGACGCTGCTGGCGTGGAAGGACGGCAAGGCGATCGAGATCGGACCGTACTGCGGCGGGGGCAGCCACCTGGGCGGGACAGCCTGGGTGTTCGACGACGAGCGCCTCGATCCGAGAAAGCTCGACTCGAAGGAGCCCGGCGGCTACTACCACCGCCCGTGCTCGATCGGGCAGTTCAACACGCACTACATCGGCGGCGTGGCGCACGAGCTGGGTCACGCGCTATCCCTGCCCCACGTCTGCGAGCGGAAGGCCGACCGCGGGCGCGGCAAGGCGCTGATGGGCGGCGGCAACCACACGTACGGCCAGGAGAAGCGCGGCCAGGGCCCCGGCTCGTTCCTCAACGCCAACAGCGCGATGCTGCTGTCGACAGTCCGCGCGTTCGCGGGCGACCTGCCCGACGCCAGGCGGCGTCCCACCTGCACGATACACGACCTGAAAGCGACGTTCGCCAAGGGCGTGCTGACGCTGACGGGGCGCGTGACGGCCACGCCGGCTGCGTTCGGCATCTCCGCCTACGACGACCTCGAGCGCATCTCCGGCAACTACGACGGCGTGGGCTGGACGTGCGATGTCGACAAGGACGGGCGGTTCCGCCTGGACGTCGGCGAGATGCGCCGGGGCAAGTCGCGCCTGAACCTGCGGGTCTGTCACGTCAATGGCGCGACCAGCCGCTTCGGGTACAATTACGAAGTCGACGCCAAGGGCAGGCCCGACGTGGACGTGTTCGGCTACGCCCCGAAGCTCACCGAGGCCGTCCGGGCCTACGCCACGGGCAACCGCCGCCGGGCGGATTCGCTCGCCCGCGAGGTCCTCAAGACGTCCGGCCACATCGAGATCGCCCGCCGCAAGGCCGAACACCTGCGCCGCCTGATCAAGCCCGCCGCGCCGCGGTCCCTCGCGGACATCCCCAAGACCGAAAAGACCGCCGCCGTCAGCCGCCTGAAGTTCAGCAGCGCCAAGGTCGGCTGGGGGCGCATCGTGCGAGACCAGGTCCCCGCCGACTTCAGCGCCTCGTGCTTCCTGGCCGTGGGCGGTGAGTTCCACGAGTCCGGCCTGTACGCCCACGCCCCGTCCCGCTTCGTGCTGGACCTGGCGGGCAAGTGGAAGCGCCTCGTCGGCGGGGCGGGGCTGCAGGACGGCAACGACGGCTCGGTCGTCTTCGTCGTCCGCGGCGACGGCAAGGAACTGTACCGATCGAAGACGGTCAAGGACCACCGCCTCCGCAAGCTGGACGTCGACGTGACGGGCGTCAAGACGCTGGAACTCATCGTCGAGAATGCCGGTGACGACAACTCCGGCGACTGGGGAGTCTGGATCAACCCCGAGCTGCGCCGATAGAAGCTGCCCGGATTTGCTCGGAACAATCCGGGGTTTGGGACGACGTACAAGGGGATGGAACGGCAGCCGCGGCGGGCGTATACTAGGTGCTGTCCCGCGGTGACGATCCTCTCACGTGAATACCGCGACCGAGGAGATGCCACATGCGAACTCGAACGAAAGCGGCGATGTGCCTGCTCGTGCTGGCGGCGTCGATTCTGACGGTCGCCCGCCCCTGCGAGGCCGGGTGAGGCCCGACCTCAGACCTGCCGAAGGACGGCACACAACCACCCCCGTCCCAGAAACCCGCCGATTGCATCTCTGCCGCCCGCGGGGCGCTTAAGAAGGACGACCTCCTCCTCGCGAAAAGAGCCCTGGACATCGCGGCGGCGTGCGCGCGCCGAGAGAAGAACAAGGCGGAGTCTCAGGAGCAGATCGATGCCCTCCGGAAGCTGCTCGAGCAGGCCCAGAATCGTCTGCTGGCCGAAGCGGAGAAGGACGCGGCGGCCGGGAAGCACTTCGAGGCGCTCAAGCGGCACCACTCGTATGTCCGGAAGTACGCCGGTCTGCGCATCGCGTCTGCGGCGGCGAAGAAGATCGCCGAGGCCCGCAAGAATCCCGACCTGCTTGACGTGGACAAGCGGGCCCAGTCCGAGGCTGCCTATGCCCAGGTCGACTCGCTGCTCGACGCCCAGTGGCAGGCGACGCTCGCGGCCGCCAAGTGCGACCCTAAGCCCACTCGCCCCGCAGACGCCGACATCGTCGCGGCCGCGCCGGTCGATCAGCAGGCCGCGATCCTGACGCTGCTCGGCGAGATCCTCACCGACTACCCCGACACGTCGGCTGCCACCAAGGCCGCCGCGCTGGACAAGGCGATCCGCGCGAACACGCGCCTGATCGCGGCGGTCGAGAAGTGGCAGGCCGACCAGGCCGCCCGGGGCCTGTTCCTCAAGGCGAGCTTCTACGAGTCGACCCGCTCCCGGAAGAAGGCCGTTGACACCTACAAGCTGCTGCTCGAGAAGTACCCCAAGTGCACCTACGCCCCCACCGCCCGACGCAAACTGCAGATGCTGCAGTAGCCGGGTGGCGGGTGCCGTGGCTTGCGGCCGCAGGCCGCAACCACGTTGTGGGGCGATTGTGCGGACGATACGTGGTTGCTCCGCTTCGCTCCGCAGCCCACGGCACCCGAGCTTCGTCAGTACGACACGTTCCTTCGCGCGGGTTGTGCCCGCACCGTCCCCCCGCTCAGCCCCTTCGCCGTAGCGTGGATGCGGATGGCGCCGAGGCGTTGCGTGGTCTGGATGACCGCGAGGCACAGGCCGTGGAAGGCTCGGCGGCTGTCGGCCTGGTAGGAATCGCGGTCGAGGGGGTCGCCGTTGTCCACGCCGATCAGCTTCCCCTCGCCCTCGACGGTGAACGTCACGCGGTCGCTCGCGGTCGGCATGAAATGCCCGTCTGCGTCGACGATCCGGGCGGTGACGTGAACCAGGTCCCGCCCGTCGGCGGAGACGTCCGTCCGGTCGGCTTGCAGTTCGATGCCCGCGGGCGGTCCGGCGGTGTGGACCGCCTGCTCGGCGACGACGTCGCCGCCGCGTCGGCCGATCGCGCGGAGCTCGCCCGGCTCGTAGGGCACATCCCATGACAGGTGCATCCGGTCGCCCATTTCCTGCTCGCCGAGGGTCCGCCCGTTGAGCAGCAGTTCCACGCGCTCGCAGTTCGTGTAGCACCAGACCGGAATCGTCACGCCCTCCTTGCCCGGCCAGGTCCAGTGCGGCAGGAGGTGGACCATCGGCTCGGTCGTCCACCGGCTGCGGTAGAAGTGGTACGTGTCCTTCGGGAAGCCGCACAGGTCGATCACCCCGAAGTTCCAGCACCGCGCCGGCCAGCCCAGCGTCTCGCCCAGGTAGTCGAACCCCGTCCAACGGAACTCGCCCGCGAACCAATCGCGATCGCGCGTCAGGCGCCACGAATCCCGCGCCGAGATCCGCACCGAGCAATTGTCGTACGACGAACAGTACTTCGCGGGAAACTCCGGAAAGATTTCCTCGTCAGTCAGGTTCGCCACGGGCAGTCCCACGTCGCGGGGGGCGGGCCTGCGGTCGGTATCGCGGACGCGCATCCACGACCGCGTGCGGTACACGCCGCGCGTCTGGAACGTGTGGGGCACTTCGGTGGCCAGCATGATTCGGTCCGGATAGGTCTCACGATCCTCATCGTACTGAAACACCGACCCGCCGCCGCCGTTATAGCCGACCACGTCGAGGCGCTCCGCGAAGCCGGACTCGTTCGCCGCATCGATGCTGTTGCACCCGCAGGTAACCGGGCGCGTGGGCTCTTCGGTGTGACAGATATCGAGCAGTCGCTCGAGAATCTCGACCCCTTGGGCGCTGCCGCGCTCCGGAATCTCATTGCCCACGCTCCAGAGCACAACACATGGATGATTGCGGTCGCGCCGGATCAGGTCCGTCAGGTCGCGGGACGACCACGCGTCGAAGTCGCGGCTGTACCCGAACTCCGTCTTGCCCTTGCGCCACTCGTCGAACGCCTCGTCCATCACCAGCAGTCCCATCCGGTCGCACAGGTCCAGCAGCACCGGCGAGGGCGGATTGTGCGCGGTGCGGATCGCGTTGCAGCCCATCGCCTGGAGAATCGTCAGCCGCCGGCGGACAGCGGCATCCGGAGCGGCCGCTCCGAGACAGCCCGCGTCGTGATGTTCGTTGACGCCTCGCAGCTTCACCCGCTCGCCGTTGAGCAGAAACCCCTCGGCCGCGTCGAACCGGGCGCTGCGAATGCCCAGCGGCGTCTCGTATGTGTCGAGTCTGTCGTCACCGTCAACCACCACGGACCGCACGGTGTACAGATCCGGATGCTCGGGCGACCAGAGGCGCGGATTTGTCACCGTCGCGTCGTGCTCGGCGTCGACGCGCTGCCCGGGGCCGATCGTCTCGCTCGAATCGGTCTCCGCCACCGCTTGCCCGTCGGTGTCGACGATCGTCGTCCGCAGCGTCACCGTCCGCTCGCGATCGTCGGTGTTGACGAGCGTCGTCCGCACGCAAACCGCCGCCGCGTCGGAGGAAAGGTCCGGCGTGGTCACGAACGTGCCCCAGTGGTCCACGTGCACCGCCCGGGTCACCGTCAGCCAGACGTGACGATAGATTCCTGAACCGGTATACCATCGCGAGTTCGGCTGGGCCGAGTTGTCCACACGCACGGCCAGCACGTTCGGCCCCGCGACACTCAGGTGCGGCGTCAGGTCGTAGCGGAAGCTCGCATACCCGCTCGGCCGTCGTCCCAGGTGCACTCCATTGACCCACACGTCGCTGCAACGGTAGACGCCGTCAAAGTCCACAAACACCCGCCGCCCCTCCAGATCCGCCGGCAGCGCCAGCCGCTTGCGATACCACCCCGCCCCGGCCGGCACGAACCCCCCGCGCGGTCCGCTGGGATTCGCCTCCTCAATCTCCCCCTCGGTACTCCAATCATGCGGCACATCCAC
>CAZEJA010000066.1:0-10832 GCA_964512215.1 uncultured Planctomycetaceae bacterium | reverse complement strand
CGGGAATTTCCAGAATCAGTTGCGTGCCGATCATGCTCGTCCAGGGCTCGGGCGTGTCGCCCGCCTTGTACAGCGTCCCGGAATCGCCGTTCGCATTGTCCGTGACCGACAGCGTCCAGATCCCCGTCATGCTCAGCCCGTTGAAGTCCGACAGATCGTCCGAGTCACCGTCGACGCCGGGCCTGTACGAACCCGCGTAGGGGGGATTCTGCGTGCCGATGAAGGAAAGCGTGTTGTTGTCGTCCAGAAGCGTGTCCTGGAAGTTGGCGTCGGGTGTGCCCGAATAGGTTTCGAACAGCGTCACGACTGTCGGGCTGCCGCCCGGCGAGGTGAGGGTGATCGTCAGGTCCTCGACGAAGGAGTGCTCGATCGCCAGGCGCACATTCATGTCCAGAATCGTTCCGCTCTGAGAAATCGTGAATGTGAAGTCCGTCGTATTGGCGCCGCCGTTGGCGTCCGTGATAGCGCCGCCGGAATCGACGTCAACAATAATCGCCGCGGAAGACAGGGAACATGCTGCAAGAATGCAGCCCGCAATCAGCAGGGCCTTTCGGCCAGAGAGGTACATACCCGTCACGGAATACTCCTTCGTGTCTCCTGACCCTCGGCGAGGATCGAGCAGACGGACAAGGACCATCCGATCCATCAGGAAAAACGAAAGCGCCACTACTCCGTTAGGGTGCCACCCAAGAGAATTGCGACAACTGCGACTTCTTCTCCGTGGGGCCTAGTCTAGCCCGCAATCCGGGTCTGTCAAGGGAAAACCTCATATGTTCCCGGAAAAAGGTCTGACGTGCCTGCCCAGATGCGCTTCGAGCGCGGCGTAGTGGGCCTGCTCGTGGGCGCTGAGGGCGGCGCGGATCCGCCGGGCGAACCGCTCGCCCCCCTCGGCCGTAAGTACCGACCCGTACGTCACGTGCAGCGCCTCGCGGGCGTGGAAATCGTCCAGCAGGGCGGGCAGGTACTCGTCGTCGACCTCCCCGCCCGGGGGGATCCGCGCGATGTCCGCGGAAACATGATAGGTCGCCTTGTCGATTTCGTATCGCTCGCGGGCGAAGTCGAGGATCTCGCGGAACAGCGAGGGTTCGGCGCGGGAGATCGCCCGCAGGGCTTCGAGGTAGCTCGTGCCCGCCGTCTTGACGTGGACGAGGCCTTCAGTGAGTTCGGCGACGATCGGGTAGATGCTGAACTTGTCGCTGCCGGAGTGGATGGAGATCTTGTAGGGCCCCAGCGTTCGCATAACCGCGGCGTGGGCGGCGAAGCTGGCGCGGAAAGCGTCGAGGTCGCCCAGGTAGTCCACGCCCTTCTCGAACCGTCCGACGAACCGCGGTGCCAGGGAGACCCAGTCGATCCCGAGACGCCGCAGTTCGGACGCGATGAAGTAGTGCTCCGCCGCACTCGTCGGGCTTTCGGTCTCGTCGACCGAGACTTCCAACTCAAACGGGCCGTCGACGACGCTGCGGATGCGGCGGTGCATGGTCAGCGTGTGCGCGACGGCCGCTCCGTATTTGACGGCCGCCCGTGCGAGCACGTCGTCGTCGAACCGGACCTCGCCTCCGCCGGCCAAAGGGAACGCCTTGCCCTCGTACGCCGCCCGCAGGTCGGCGGGGGACGTCTCCATCGCGGCGAAGTCCATCGCCTCGAACGCCTCGGCCAGCGCGGCGGCGTCCATGTCGTCGGCGGCATCCGCGACGTGCGCGCCGGGGTCGACGGTGAAGAACCGGAACCCCGCCGCCGCCGTCGCGTCGACGTCGGCGGGCTGCTGGAGATGATCGGCGTCGGCGCCGAAGCCCTCGTCGAACCCCTCCTGCAGCACGCCCCAGGTCGCGTCGTCCATCACCTGCTGCGGCGTCCGCCCCGTGCGGGTCATCTCGCGGATCGACTGCTGGGCCAGCACAACGGACAACCCGCTGCCCCGCACCGCCCGCACGTGCCCCGGCGTGGCCGACCCCAGCCGGTCGCCCAGCCCAATGCTGGTCGCCAGCCCGATCAGCCTCGGCCCCGTCCAGGGAAGCATCTCCCGGACGACGGCCGCATTGCCCGGGCTGATCCGTCCCACGTGCACGGGCTGATCGTTCACCGCGGCGATCGTCTGCCCCTCCAGCGCCACGCTGCCGACGGCGCCGACCAGCCTCTCGTCCCCGCGCCGCGCGACAAACCACGTCGCCCGATGGGCCTCCACGAGGCTCGTCTCATACACATCCAGAGGCATGACGTCCCGCAGTTGCTCCGCAGTGACCACAACCACCCGTCCTTTCCGCCGACTCGCCGCCGACGCATCTACCCTACCACCGCGCGCCGTTCACTTCGACATTGGACATTCGATATTCGCCATTCGACATTTCCTCTTCTTCGTCCCGCATCGAGAACAGCGAATGTCGAACGACGCGCTTTGCTGTCGTTACTCCTCCTCGCCGTTCTCTGCGCCCTCTGCGTCTCTGCGGCCCACTTGCATGCGACGCGGTTGTGGGCTACTGTCGCGGAGCGGCATTGGCCGCGGAGTGAGACGATGAGTGAGAAACAGGTGCGCGTGACATTTCAGCCGCGGGGGCGGGCGGTGTTCGTCCTGCCGGGTACGAAGATGCTGGAAGCCGCCGCGCGGGCGGGGATGACCGTCGAGACGCCCTGCGGCGGGCAGGGAACGTGCGGGCGGTGTCGCGTGCAGATCACGCGCGGCGCGTGTGAGACGAACGAGGTCGAACGCGGGACTTTCTCGGAAGATGAACTCGCCGACGGGTGGCGCCTCGCCTGTCAGACGAGCATCTGCGAGGAGGCCGTCGTCGACGTGCCCGCTGCGTCGCTGTTCGCGGCGCGGCACCGGATCGTGACGGAGACGGCCACCGGCGCCGACGAGGACGTCCTGCCGGCCGTGCGGAAGGTCTACGTCGAACTGGACGAGCCCTCGCTGTCGGACGGGGCGGCGGACCTGCTGCGCCTCGAGCAGCACACGGGTCCCGTCAAGGCCGATCTGCCCATGCTCCGTCAGGTCGGGCGCCTGCTGCGGGAGGGCGGCTTTCGCGGAACGGCCGTGCTGGCGGACCACCATCTGATCGACTTCGAGCCGGGCGACACGACGGGCGAATGCTACGGGGCGGCCTTCGACGTGGGCACGACCACGGTCGTCGCCTCGCTGCTGGATCTGACGACGGGCGAGGAACTCGCCATCGCGTCGATGATGAACCCGCAGGTTCGCTTCGGCGACGACGTGCTCTCGCGGATCCAGTACGCCGACACGGGTCCCGAGTCCCTGGAGGAGCTTCGCACCGCGATCGTCGGCGCGGTCAACAGCCTGCTGGACGAGCTGTGCGGCTCGGCGGGGACGACGCGGGAGCGAATCTACGAGGCCTCCTTCGCGGGCAACACGACGATGCAGCACCTGCTGAGCGGCATCGATCCGACGCAACTCGGGCGCGTGCCTTTCGTAGCCGCCCACGGGCGCGGGCTGATCCTGCCGGCGGGGGAACTGGGCGTGGCGATCCACCCGCGAGGCAGCGGGTACGTCTTCCCGGTCATTGGCGGCTTCGTCGGGGGCGATACGGTCGCGGGGCTGCTGGCGACGGACCTGGCGGACCTGGAGGGGCCGGTTCTCATGGTGGATATCGGCACGAACGGCGAGATCGTGCTCGCCCGCGACGGGCAGCTCTGGGCGGCGTCGACCGCGGCCGGGCCGGCCTTCGAGGGCGCGCGGATCTCCTGCGGCATGCGGGCGGCGGCGGGGGCGATCGAGAAGATCGTCTTCGACGGCGACGTCCGCTGCAGCGTCATCGGCGACGTCGAACCGATCGGCATCTGCGGCAGCGCCCTGGTGGACTTGGCCGCGGGCCTGCTGGACGCGGGGGTCCTCGCGTCGACGGGGCGCCTGCTGGGGCCGGATGAACTTCCCGCCGACCTGCCCGACGCGATCCGCGCCCGCGTTTCGCTCGACGACGCGGGTCAGCCGCAGTTCGTGCTCACGGGCGACGGGACCGTCGCGATCACCCAGCGCGACATCCGCGAGCTGCAACTCGCAGCCGGGGCGATCCGGGCGGGCATCTCGATCCTGCTCCGCGAAGCGTCGGTGACCGCGGGCGAGCTGAAGGGCGTCTACCTCGCGGGCGGGTTCGGCAGCTTCATCCGTCGCAGCCACGCCCAGCGCATCGGCCTGCTGGACAGCGAGATCGCCCATGAGAAGATCCAGTACGTGGGCAACGCCTCCCTGAGCGGCGCCCGCTGGGCCCTGGCCTCCACCCGCGCCCGCAAGCGCGCTGAAGAACTCGCCCGCAAGGCGAAACACGTCGAACTGTCCCAAGACCCCAACTTCCAGTCGGAATTCGCCGAAGCGATGATCTTTCCGGAAGACTGAACGGCACGGCTGCGACACAGAGGGACAGAGAAACAGAGGGGGGGAAACAGCGAAGCGACAGCACCCCCCAATTCCCCGGCGCCGTTTCTTCTTCCCTCGCCGTTCTCTGTCCCTCTGTGTCGCCTACTCTCTTCCCGGGGTGACATCGGGGACGGCTTTGATGTCGATCATGCGTTGGAGGGCGACGCGGGCGTCGGCGGCGACGTCGGGGGGGACGGTGACCTGGTTGACGACCGTGCTTTCGGCGAGATGGTCGAGGGTCCAGAGCAGGTGGGGCAGGTCGATGCGGGCCATCTGGACGCAGCCGGCCGGGGCATCTCCCAGCACGCGGACGGCGCGATCGGCGTGACGCTTGGCGAGGCGATGGACGAGATTGCGCTCCGTGCCGACCGCCCAACGGCTGCCGGGCTCGCCGGCGGCGACGGCGCGGATGATCTGCTCGGTGCTGCCGGAGGCGTCGGCGAGCGAGACCACTTCGTAGGGGCACTCCGGGTGGACGATGACGGTGGCGCCCGGCATCTGCTCCCGGGCGGCGGCGACGTGCTCGACGGTGAAGAGCTGGTGCACGTAGCAGTGCCCCTGCCAGAGCAGGAAGGTCGCCCGCTTCGCGTCGTCAGCCGTCAAGCCGCCGTGGGGCTGATGCGGGTCGTACACTGCGCAGTCGTCCAGGGAGTAGCCCATCGCGACGGCGGTGTTCCGCCCGAGGTGCTGGTCGGGAATGCAGAAGATCTTCTCGGCCCCCGCGCCGCCGTCGGCGGCGCTTCGCAAGGCCCACTCGAAGACGTTCCGCACGTTGCTGGACGTGCAGCAGGCGCCGCCGCCGCGGGCGGTGCGGGCCTTGATGGCGGCCGTCGAGTTCACGTAGGAGATGGGCACGACCGTCGCGCCTGTCAGCTCGCGCACTTCGTCCATCGCGGCCGCGACGTCGGTCTCGTCGGCCATGTCCGCCATGGCGCAGCCCGCCTGGAGGTTCGGCAGGCAGACGACCTGCTCGTCGGCGGAGAGGATGTCGGCCGACTCGGCCATGAAGTGCACGCCGCAGAAGACGATGTACTTCGCGTCGGCCTGTCCGGCGGCCAGTTGGGAGAGCTTCAGGCTGTCGCCCGTGAAGTCGGCGAACTGGATGACCTCGTCGCGCTGGTAGTGGTGCCCGAGGATGCACAGCGACGAACCGAGCTGCCGCTTCCGCTCGGCGATGCGGTCGCACAGTTCGGGCGTTTCCAGGTTTCCGTACTCCGGCGGCAGAGGCGGCTGGGTCGGCATGCGGTACTCCACGGAACGTCCAGTTGGGTCCTCTATCATTCTACACGGATTCGGCGCGGCGGCTACTGCGGGTCGACGGGCCCGGCCTTGGGGCCTCGAAGCTCCTTCAGTTCCGGCGCCCGCAGGACGAGGGCGGCGACGAAGAAGGCGACCAGCCCCGCGGGGACGCAGGCGGCCAGCACGACGAAGCTGCCGGACGATGCCAGTTGGCGCTGCAGCAGCCAGATCGCGGCGCCCATGGCGGCCGTCATGACGACGATGCGGGCGAGCGACGCGAGAATTCTCGTCAGGCCGATCTGTCCCCAGCGCCGGTGTAGGATCCAGACCAGCACGAGGGCGTTGGCGGCCGACGTGGTCGCGGTCGCCAGCCCGATCGCCCGGGCCTTCAGCGGCGTGAAGACCAGCCCGGCGACCAGGGCGATGTTGACCACCGCGCGGATCAGCGAGACGCGCAGGGGCGTGGTCTTGTCCTTCTGCGCGAAGAACGCCCGCAGGAGAATGTGGTTGCAGAAGTACGCCCACATGCCGAGGCAGTACATCTGGAGAATGCTCGCCGCCTGGACCGTGTCTTGTGGCGAGAAGCGTCCGTGACGGTAGATCGCCCCGAGCGTCGGCTGGGCGAGCAGGATCAGCGCCACGCCGGACGGGATGCCCAGGAACAGGCTCAGGCGCAGCGCGCGGTTGGTCGCGTCGGCGAGGCCTCGCGTGTCGCCGCGGCTGGCGTAGCGCGACAGCAGCGGGAAGACCGCCGTCGCCAGCGAGATCGCCAGGATGCCGAGCGGGAAGTTGTAGAGTCGCTCGGCGGCGTAGAGTCGCGTCACCACGCCGCTCTCGAGCGGGCGGGCGACGGTCATGCCGAAGATCTGCATCGTGGGCGCGTCGGGGGTGGCCGTCATGATCCACGCGTAGAAGCCGTCGAACAGGCTGGAGAGCTGGACGATGCTCAGCGGGATCATCATGGGCACCGCCAGGCGGGCGATGCGTTTCACGTCGGGCAGGATGGGCGCGAGGCTCGGCGCCGCGGCCAGGCCGACGCGACGCAGCAGCCAGACCACCCCGCCGACCTGCACGGCGCCCGCGACGACGACGGTGATCGAAAGCACAAACAGCGTCCGCCAGTCGTCGCCGACGAAGAGCTGCCCGGAAGCGAACGCCGCGGCGATCAGGAAGAGGTTGAGCAGGATCGGCGCGAAGGCGGGATACGCGAAGTGCCCCTTGCAGTTCAGCGCCGCCGAGCCCAGCGCGAGCAGGCAGATGGTGATCATGAACGGCAGGACGAGCATGACCAGTTGCAGCAGCAGCGTGCGGTCCCACGCGCCGGGCCAGCACCACAGCCAGACCAGCAGCCCCGCCTCGATCAGGACCGTCAGGCCCGCGAGCACCGCCGCCAGCAGGCCCGCGGCGTTGGCGAGCACGAGACGCGCCTTGTCCCAGCCCCGCGCCTCGGCGACTTCGGTGAACACGGGCACGAAGGCCGCCGACAGCGCGCCCTCCCCGAAGAGCCGCCGGAACGTGTTGGGCACGCGGAAGGCCGTCCAGAACGAGTCCGTCGCGCGCGTCGCGCCGAACGAGACGATCGCGACGTCGCGGATGAGCCCCAGTACGCGCGACAGCATCGTCAGCCCCGCGACAACCTTCGCGGCGCCGAAGAAATGCTCGCGCTCCTTGTGGTTCGAATCCTGCACGCGGCGATTATGACCCACCGCCGCGAAAACCGAAAGCCCCTTGCCCTCTTGACGCCGGCCGACCGGGCCGGGACGATGAGGCCGCATGAAGATCTGCCACGTCATCACGCGCCTGATCCTGGGCGGGGCGCAGGAGAACACGTTGCTGACCTGCGAGGGCCTCCACGCCCGCGGACACGACGTGACGCTCATCACCGGCCCGCCCGTGGGCCCGGAGGGCGAACTGCTCACCCGCGCCCGGGCGGGCGGGTATCGCGTGATCGTTCTGGACGCGATGCGGCGCGAAATCCATCCGCTGCGCGACCGGGCGACGTACCGGGAACTCCGCCGCCTGCTGGGCGAGATCCGCCCGGACGTGATGCACTCGCACTCGTCCAAGGCGGGCATCCTCGCCCGCAAGGCCGCCGCGACGGTCGGGGGGATGAAGGTCGTCCATACGGTCCACGGGCTGGCGTTCCACCGTTACGAGCGATGGTGGCGCAACCGCGTCTACATCGCACTGGAGCGCCGGGCGGCGCGGCGGACGGATGCGCTGATCTCGGTCGCCGACGCGATGACCGCCCAGGCCCTGGCGGCCGGCATCGGGCGGCCGGAGCAGTACACGACGGTCTACAGCGGCATGGAGGTCGAGCCCTTCCTGAACCGACCGGACGAGGCCGACGACCTTCGCGGCGCGATGGACCTTCCCCTGGGCGCCGTGCTGGTCACGCAGGTGTCGCGCCTGGCGGAGTTGAAGGGACACGAGTTCATTCTCGCCGCGGCCGAGCGGATCGACGACCCGCGCGTGCACTTCTGTTTCGTGGGCGACGGGCATTGGCGGGCGCGGATCGAGGCCGACATCGCGCGGCGCGGGCTCTCGGGGCGGTTCCACCTGACCGGGCTGCTGCCCCCGGCGCAGATGCCCGCGGTCATGCACGCGGCGGACGTGCTGGTGCACTGCTCGCTGCGGGAGGGCCTCGCGCGGACGCTGCCGCAGGCGATGCTCGCGGGAAAACCGGTGGTGAGCTTCGACGTCGACGGTGCGCGGGAAGTGGTCGACTCCGACACCGGCGTGCTGCTGCGACCGAAGGACGTGGCGGGTCTGGCGCTGGCGGTCGAGACGCTGGCGGCGTCACCCGAACTCCGCGAGAAGCTCGGCACCGCGGGCAGGGAGCGATGCCGGGATCGGTTCGATCACGGTCGCATGGTCGATCGGATCGAACGGGTGTACGAGACGATCGCGTAGTCTCCATCGCAGACGCAGAAGATGGGTGCCACGGCTTGCTTGCAAGCCGTGCTGCATAGGGAACGATCACGGCTTGCAAGCAAGCCGTGGCACCCGATCAAACAAGTTCCTTCAGTGTCTCGACGGTGACGTCGACGAGGGAGTCGACGACGCGGTCGGCGGCGCTGAGGGCGTCAGCGGCGTAGGAGTTCGTGATCGCCAGCACGCGCATGCCCGCGCCGCGGGCGGCGTCGATACCGGCGGGGGAGTCTTCGAGGACCACGCACTTCTCCGCGGCCAGCGGCCGGGCGACGGCGTCGGCGAGTTGCTGCCTGGCCAGGTGGTAGCCTTCCGGGTCGGGCTTGCCCTTTTGCACGTCTCGGGCGGCGACGATGATGCGGAAGTGGTCGCGGACGCCGACGGTCCGGGCGGCCAGCTCGATCTCCTCCCGCAGCGCCCCGGAGCAGACGCCCACGGGGATGCCCGCGGCGCCGGTCGCGGCGATCAGTTCGACGGCGCCCGGAAGCGCCTCGATCGACTCACTGAATACGTGCTGACACAGGACGGTCTTGGCGGCCGTCATGTCGGCGATCTCGTCCTCGGTGAAGGGCCGGTCGTTGTCGCGCCCGACGGCCTCGAAACAGTCATGGTCGTCGTAGCCGAGGTAATCGGTGTAGTACGCCTCGTCGATCAGGTCGATTCCGACGGCCGCGAGCACCTCGCGAAAGCAGGCGAGGTGAACGGGCTCGGAGTCGACGACGACCCCGTCGAAGTCACAGATCAGTGCGTCCACAGGCGGCTCCTTGTCGCCCGGCGGGGGGCCGGGGTTGCACGCTTCTACTCGCTGGACGGGTCGCCTGCAAGGGGGGAGTCGCCGTTGTCGTCCCCGGGCGGCCGGTCCGGCAGGACGGCCTCGACACGGGTGCGCCCCTTCTTCGAACGAATCGATACCGTCCCGCCGGCGGCCTGGGCCCGCTCGCGCATGTGCGTCAGCCCCAGGCCGTTGCCCACTGTCCGATCCGGCGCGAAGCCGACACCGTTGTCCTCGACAGTCAGATGAATCCGGTCGCGCTTTCGCCGCAGGGCGATGCCGATTTCCGTGCATTCCCCGTGGCGGATGGCGTTGGTGATGGCTTCCTGGGCGATGCGGAACAGGGCGATCTCGATGTCGTTGCTGAAGCGCCTGGCTTCGATGGCCTTGCTGCACTTCACCGTTGCGACGATGCCGGTCCGCTCGACGTCCTGCGCCAGTTGTCGCATCCCGGCGATCAGCCCCAGCGACTCCAGAATCGGCGGGTAGAGCCCGTGGCAGATGTGGCGGACGTCTCGGATCAGTTCCGTGCACTGGGCCGTCGCGCCGATCAGGGCGGCCGTCTGCTCGGCGTCCAGGCGGTCCCGGACCGTAGCGGCGGCGTTCTGGACCGTCAACTGCAGTGCGACCAACGACTGCCCGATCGAATCGTGCAGTTCGCCCGCCAGGCGCCGGCGCTCCTGCTCGCGCGCCGTCACCAGGCGCGCGCGAGCCTGCTTCCGTTCCGTGATGTCCCGGAACGAACCCAGCAGGTACGGTCTGCCATTCAAGGTGATGTGTGCGGCACTGACATCGGCGGAGAACACGCTGCCGTCCTTGCGCAGAACCGGGATGTCCTCGGCCAGCGTCTTCTCGCCCCTCGCTTGTCTTTCAAACTCCGCCCGGACGTGAGGCAAGCTCTCGGGCGGGTGGACGTCGGAGACCCCCAGCGTCTGGATCTCGTCCAGGGAGTACCTCAACATCTCACTGATTCTCGGATTGCCCATGGCGAACATCATCGTCTGCGGGTCGGCCAGGAGTATCCCGTCGGCAGCATGGTCGAAGATGGCCCGGAACCGCTGCTCGGACTCCTGCAATGCGGCTTCCGCCCGCCGGCGCTCCGTAACGTCCCGGATGATGCCCTGGATCACGGAGCCGCCTTGCCCCTCAAGCAGGCTGAGTTGGACATCGGCGTCAAATTCCGTGCCGTCCAGTCGCTGGTATCTCCAGTCAAAGCGAACCTGACCTTTGGCGAGGGCCTCCGCGATCTTCTCTTCGCCGGCCTCGTGCGAGTCGCGCCCGTCCGGCTGCGTGGGTGGGGACATATCGCACGGACGCCGGCCCAGCAGGTCCTCCCTCGTGGCGGCGCCGAACATGTGCCAACTGGCGCGGTTGCACTCGATGAACGACTCGCCGTCGGCTATCAGCACCGCATCGGCGGTGGACTCGAACAGCGCCCGGTAGCGGGCCTCCGAGTTTCGCAGCGCCTCTTCAGCTGGGATTTCCTAGATAGCTTCTCGCCAACGACCACCGTCGGCGTCTGTCGCG
>CAZEJA010000065.1:0-10846 GCA_964512215.1 uncultured Planctomycetaceae bacterium | reverse complement strand
GACTGCCCTTCTGGACGCCCTGACCGCCCTGGAGTTTCTCCGGAAAGACGCCGACGTCTACACAGCCATGCCGGGGGTCGCCGAGACGCTCACCGACGAGGGGGCCGACAGCGTAGTGGCGATGGTCCGCCACGCGACGGTGTGCCTGCGGCGCTGGGGGGAACTCGCCCAGGTGGTGCGCAGCGGCGAGCGGGCCAGCCGCCCGCCGAGCATCCGCGGCGAGCAGGGAGACCTGGAATCGTTCATCGAGGCGATGGACAACATCTCGCGCCAGTTCGCCAGGCCGGTGATCCAGTCGATCGGCCTGCCGGCGTTCACGCACCTGTTGGACGTCGGTGGCGGGCCCGCGACGTGGACCATCGAGTTCCTGCGGGCCGTCCCCGAGGGAACCGCGACACTCTTCGACCTGCCGGATGTCATCCCCATCGCGCGAAAGCACGTCGAACAGGCCGGCCTGACCGACCGCGTCACCTTCGCGCCCGGCAGCTTCGAGACCGATGACCTGCCGACCGGCGCCGACCTCGCGTGGGTCAGCGCCATTGTCCACATGAACAGCCGGGCTGAGAATCGCGACTTGTTCGCGAAGGTCCACTCCGCCCTCGCGAACGGCGGGCGGATCCTGATCCGCGACGTGGTGATGGACCCGTCGCACACGAGCCCGCCGCGCGGCGCGCTGTTCGCCATCAACATGCTGGTCAACACCCCCGGCGGCGGGACGTTCACGTTCGACGAACTCCGCGAAGATCTCGAAGCCGCCGGCTTCGCCGGTGTCGAACTGCTTCGTGAGGACGAACACATGAATGGCGTCGTCGCCGCCACGAAGGCCTGACACAGGAGGTGCTCCCGTGCCCGATCCTACAAATCGGATGAATCGCCGCAACTTCCTTCACACAGCCGTCGCGGGCGCCGGGGGCCTGCTCGCCCCGAGCATATCCCGCGCCGCGAAGGCAAAGCCCGTCAACGTCCTGCTGATCTTCACGGACGACCAGGGCACGCTCGACCTGAACTGCTACGGATCCAAGGACCTCTACACGCCCAATCTCGACAAGCTCGCGGCCTCGGGCGTGCGGTTCTCGCAGTTCTACGTGGGCGCGCCCGTCTGCTCGCCCTCGCGAGCGGCGCTGTTGACGGGGCGGTATCCCCAGCGGGCGGGCGTGCCGGGTAACGTCGGGCAGAAGGGCGGGCTGCCGCCGGAGCAGGTCACCATCGCCGAGATGATGAAGGCCGCCGGCTATCGGACGGCCCTGTTCGGCAAGTGGCACCTGGGGCACGACGAGAACCATGACCCCAACGCGCAGGGATTCGACGAGTTTCTCGGGCACAAGAACGGGTGCATCGACAACTACTCGCACTTCTTCTACTGGTCCGGCCCGAACCGCCACGACCTGTGGCGCGACCGGAAGGAGATCTGGGAAGATGGGAACTACTTCCCGGACATGATCGTCCGCGAAGCCAAGCGGTTCCTGGGCGAAGTCGGGAGCCGTCCCTTCTTCATGTTCCTGCCCTTCAACATGCCCCACTACCCCATGCAGGGCATGGACAAGTATCGCAGAATGTACGCCAAACTCCCGGAGCCGCGCCGGGCATACGCCGCGTTCGTGTCGACCATCGACGAGAAGGTCGGCGAGGTGCTGGGCGAACTCGACCGGCTGAACCTGCGCGATAACACGCTCGTGATCTTCCTGAGCGACCACGGGCATTCGATCGAGGAACGCGGCAACTTCGGCGGCGGCAACCCGGGCCCGTACCGAGGCCACAAGTTCACGCTGTGGGAAGGCGGCATCCGCGTGCCGTGCATCGTGTCGCTCAAGGGCGTCGTGCCCGCCGGGCAGGTCCGCGACCAGTTCGCTGTCAGCATCGACTGGATGCCGACGATCGCTGCCATCTGCGGCGTTCAGCCCCCGAAGCGCCGCATCGACGGCAGGAACATCCTGCCCGTGATCCGCTCAGGCAATACGCCCTCGCCGCACGAGGTATTCCACTGGGAATCCGGCGGCCAGTGGGCCGTCCGTAAGGGCAAGTGGAAGCTGGTGGCCAACAAGAAGGCCCTGCAGGCCCGGCCGGCAGCGCCGAAGAAGAAGCCCAACCCGAAGGACGCCGCCAGGGCCGCCCAGCGGAACAAGATGCTGGGCTCCGACGCCCTGTTCCTCAGCAACATGGACGTCGACGCGACGGAACAGAGGAACATCGCCACCCGGAACCCCGAGATCGTCGCCGAACTGCGAAAACTGCATGATCGGTGGGTCGAAGACGTCAAGAAGCAGTAACGGACGAGCCGCAGATGACAGAACCCAACGACAACCCGCCGCCGAGCAAGGGCGACGTGCACCTGTTCTGCCACCGCTGCGGCGTCGAACTGACGCCGGGCAAGGGCAACTTCTACGTCATGCGGATCGAAGCCTTCGCCGACCCCACGCCCGAGGACATCTCCGCGGGGGACGAGCACCTCGACCCCGGCGAGGAGATCGACCAGCTCATCCAGCAGATGCACGGCATGAGCGAGCGGGAGCTGATGGACCAGGTCTACCGCCTCCTGACGCTGCACCTGTGCGGAAGCTGCTACGCCGCCTGGATCGAGAATCCCGCGGGATCGTAGCGAAACGGGGGACTGTCCCGTTGTCTGGGACTGTCCCCCTTTTCGCGGGACCGCCGGGCACAGGGCGTTTCATGCCCTAATCCAGGTTGAACTGACCGCGAAATCCGCTACACTATCTCGCTTGCCTCTCTGCGGCGAAGACGGTTCGCCTTCCACGTGCCTTGAGAATTGACATGGAACCATCGAGCAACGACCTGCTGAAACGAACGCACACCTGCGGGCAGCTCACGCTGGCCGACGACACGAAGCCCGTACGCCTCTGCGGGTGGGTGCGAAGCTATCGCGACCACGGCGGCGTGGTCTTCATCGACCTGCGCGACCGCGACGGGATCACGCAGGTGGTCTACGACCTGCCCGAGGACGGCGACGAGGCCGGGCAGGCGATGTACGACATCGCGCGCTCGCTCCGCAATGAGTGGGTCGTCGCGGTGGCGGGCACAGTCCGCCCGCGCGGGCCCGAGCGCGAGAACCCCAAGCTGCCCACCGGGCAGGTCGAGGTGCTCGGCAGCGCCCTGACGATCCTGAACCGCTCGGACACGGTGCCCTTCTCGCCCGACGAATTCGGCGACGTCGCGGAGGAGACGCGCCTGCGCTACCGCTACATCGACCTCCGTCGCGACGACATGGCCCGCAACCTCATGCTGCGCCACCGCATCTGCAAGACGATGCGCGACGTGCTGGACGCGGCGGGCTTCGTCGAGGTCGAAACGCCCTTCCTCACGAAATCCACCCCCGAAGGCGCGCGGGACTTCCTCGTGCCCTCGCGGATGCAGCAGGCCGCCTTCTACGCCCTGCCGCAAAGCCCCCAACTGTTCAAGCAGATCCTCATGGTCGGCGGGCTCGATCGGTACTACCAGATCGTCCGCTGCTTCCGCGACGAGGACCTGCGGGCGGACCGCCAGCCGGAGTTCACGCAGCTCGACCTGGAGATGTCTTTCGCGGAGGAATCCGACGTGATGGGCATCACCAACGAGGTCCTGCGGGCCGTCTGCGAACTCGCGGGCAAGCCCTTCCCCGACGAGGTCCCGACGATGCCCTACGACGAGGCCGTCGCGCGGTTCGGCTCGGACCGCCCGGATCTGCGCTTCGGCATGGAACTGGTGGACGTGGGCGACCTGGCCGCCAGGACGGAGTTCGGCGTCTTCACCGGCGCGTTGGAGGCCGGCGGCGTCGTCAAGGCCATCCGCGTGCCGGGCGGCGGGGACATGACCCGCAAGATCACCGACGGGCTGGCCGAGTGGGCCAAGGGCTTCGGCGCCAAGGGCCTGGCCGTGACGAAGGTAATCGCGGACGGCGCTCTGGAGACGGGCATCGCCAAGTTCGTCGCGCCGATCGCGGCCGAATTGATCGAACGCATGGGCGCCGGCGAAGGCGACCTGCTGTGCTTCGGCGCCGACACCGCCAAGGTCGTCCACCGCGTGCTGGGCGAGCTGCGGTGCAAGCTGGCTGCCGAGCGCGGGCTGATCGACCCCGACGACCACAAGTGGGTCTGGGTGGTGGACTTCCCGCTGGTCGAGTGGAACGAGGACCAGGACCGCTGGGACAGCCTGCACCACCCGTTCACGTCCCCGAACCCGGAAGACCTGGACCGGATCGACTCCGACCCCGGCACGGTTCGCAGTCGCGCCTACGACGTCGTGCTCAACGGCGTGGAGCTGGGCGGCGGGTCGATTCGTATCCACCAGTCCGAGATGCAGAAGAAGGTCTTCACGCTGCTGGGCATCACCGAACAAGAGGCGGCTGAGAAGTTCAGCTTCCTGCTGGACGCCCTGCGGTTCGGCGCCCCGCCGCACGGGGGCATCGCGCTGGGGCTGGACCGGATCGTCATGCTGCTCGTCGGCGCCGCGTCGCTGCGGGACGTCATCGCGTTCCCCAAGACGCAGCGCGGCGGCTGTCCCCTGACCGGGGCGCCGGCCGAAGTCGACGACGCGCAGCTCGCCGAACTGGACCTGAAGATCATCGCCCCGCCGCCGCGGCCGCCGCACTAAGCAACGGGCACAACGCATATGAACATCTCACTCAACTGGCTGACGGATTACGTGGACGTCTCGCTCCCGATCAAGGAACTGGGCGAGCTGCTGACGCGCATCGGGCTGAACCTCGAGGGCGTCACCGAGACCGACACCGACATCGTGCTGGACCTGGAAATCACGTCCAACCGCCCCGACTGCCTCGGGCACCTCGGCGTCGCGCGAGAACTGGCGGCCGCGACGGGCGTGGCGTTCCGCCCGCCGACGATCGGCGACCTGCCGACCAGCGGGAACGTGGCGGAGCTGACGTCCGTGGACGTGCAGGTCCCCGATCTGTGCCCGCGCTACACGGCGCGCGTGCTGCGGAACGTCAAGGTCGGCCCGAGTCCGAGCTGGCTGGTCGAGCGGCTGGATGCGGTGGGGCTGCGCAGCATCAACAACATCGTCGACGCGACCAACTACGTGCTGATGGAGTATTCCCAGCCGCTGCACAGCTTCGACTACGACAAGCTCGCGGAGAATCGCATCGTCGTCCGCCGCGGCCGGGGTGGCGAGCGGATGGTCAGCATCGACGAGACGACCTGCACGCTGGACGAGTCGATGCTCATCATCGCAGACGCCGAACACCCCGTCGCCATCGCCGGCGTCATGGGCGGGCTGGACACCGAAGTCACCGAGGCGACCACGAACGTGCTGATCGAATCGGCGCAGTTCGACCCGCTCTGCGTGCGGCGTACGTCGCGGAAGCTCCGCCTGATGAGCGAGAGCAACTACCGCTTCGAGCGAGGCGTCGACCCCGTCGGCGTCGATACGGCCTCGCTGCGGGCCTGCCAGCTCATTCTGGAACTGGCCGGCGGGGAACTGGCTGCCGGTGTCGCGGACGCCTGGGCCGCCCCCTACGAAGCGCCCGAGGTCGCGATGAGGCCGCAGCGATGCAGCGACCTGCTGGGCCTGGACGTCCCCGCCGAGCGGCAGGTCGAGATCCTCGACCGCCTGGGGCTCTCGCCACGCCCGGACGGCCAGCGAGTCGTCTGCACGATTCCTCCTCACCGCGCCGACCTGCGCCGCGAGGCCGACCTGATCGAAGAGGTCGGGCGCATCGAGAATTTCGACAGCATCCCCGTCTCGCAGAAAATCACGCACGCGATCGCGCCCGAGTCGCTGCCCCGGAAGACCCGGCGACAGTTGGGGCACGTGCTGTCCGCGGCGGGGTTCGATGAGGCCGTCACCTTCACGTTCGTCGACCCCGACGAGGCCGCCCTGTTCGGCGCCGAGGACACCGTCCGCGTCGACGCGGCCGTCCGCAAGACCAACAACGCCCTCCGCACGACGCTCCTGCCCAGCCTGCTCCGCGCCTGCAAGACCAACCAGGATGCGGGCAACGCCCGCGTGAGCCTGTGGGAGTTGGCCAGTGTGTTTCCGCCCCGCGGCGCGGGCGAACTGCCCGACGAGCACCTGCAGGTGGGGCTGGTGACCACGGGCGACCTGCGCGACCTGCGCGGCGCGGTCGAAGCCGTCGTCGAGGAGATCGCCGGACAGCCCGTGGACGTGGCGGCGGGCGACATCGCGGGGCTCGCCGAGGGCGCCGCCGCAGATATCCGCCTGGACGGCGAGACCGTCGGCGTCGTCGGCCCGGTCACGCCGAAGGTCATGGACCACTACGGTCTGGAGCACACCGTCGCGGCCGCCACGCTGCGGCTGGATGCGATCCTCTCCCGCGCCGGACAGACGCGCATGTACACCCCCCTGCCGCGCTTCCCCTCCATGCGGCGCGACCTGTCCCTGATCGTCGACGAGCCCGTCACGTGGCGGGACCTCAGCGAAGCGATCGACGCCGTTGCGCAGCCGATGCGCGTGGCCGTCGAGTACGTCACGACCTACCGCGGCAAGCCCGTCCCGCCCGGACGCAAGAGCGTCACCGTCGCGATGGAGTACCGCTCGGAGGAAGGTACGCTCCGCAGCGAACAGGTGGACGAGCAGATCGCCGAGATCGTCACCGCGATGGGGGCGGCTTTTGCCGCCAAACTTCGCGCGTAAACTCCCTCCCGTTCGGCACGCTCGTTGCACTGCGGAAGTGCAGAAAACGTGGCTCTCTCTCAAGATTTGCTCTCCACGGTTCGATAAAACAGGTGTACAATGATCTGAGAAAATTGCCTCTGCCGTGTTCGATTTGGAAGCCGATGTGAAAAGAACCGATACCCCATTAACGGGAAGCGACGCAACGTGACGCCCCGGCGTCCGGCGGCTGCCCACCTAACTTAATGGGTTCTTCTTCCTCGACTTTCTCCGGCACTTTGGTGGAGGCTTTTCTTTGCGCTCATCCGAAGCAGTCCACGGATTACACGGATTACACGGATGGACAGAAGCAGAAACGTGCTACACAGAGAGACAGAGAAACAGAGGGAAGAAGAAACAGCAGCGTGGGTACGCGGCGCCATCCAAGCGGGAGTGCTTCTTCCTTGCCTCTTCCCTTCAGTTTCTTCTTCTACTCTCTGTTGCTCTGTCTCTCTGTGTCGCCTGCCGTTTCTCCTCTCCGTGTCATCCGTGTAATCCGTGGACTCTCGCTTTTGACTTGAAAAAGCGGCCCTCGCCTACCCATAATGTTTCATTGGAAGGAGTTGGGAGACCTCGACGCCAGAGCAGGCCGTGAGTGGGCGTCGCCCTTCCGCTCCGTGACACATCCGGACTCATCCCCAGACCCGAGCAGGGATGCTCAGTGCGAGAAATGTGTCGCGTGGTGATGAGGTGGGTCTGTCGACCGGGTTTGCGTGCCGGAGAAGTGCAATGAGTTGCTATGTGGGTATCGACATCGGGGCGGTCAGCGCGACGGCGGCGCTGTTGGTGGACGCCGAGGCCGTCGCCCGGCTGGGGGAAAGCGATACGTTTCAGCCGCTCGGTCCGCCGCGAAACGGGGACCGGCGCATCTTCGTCAGCGACTACCGGCGGACGCGGGGCAAGCCCCTGGCCGCCGCGACGGACATCCTCGAGCAGATCATCGCCTGCGTGGGCTCCGACGCCGTTACGGGCGTCTGCCTGACCGGCAGCGGGTCGAAGCTGGCGGCAGCCAAGCTCGGCGCGGCCGTCATCAATGAGTTCAAGGCCGTCGCCTCCGGCATCGCCGCGACGGGCGAGAAGGTCCGCACCGTCTTCGAGATGGGCGGCGAGGCATCCAAGTACCTGCGACTCGCTGTGGGCGACCACGACGCGGGGGGCATCGTCGACTACGCCACCAACGGCGACTGCGCCGCGGGGACGGGTTCGTTCCTCGACCAGCAGGCGGGGCGACTGCAGTTCGCCATCGAGGACGTCGCAGGCGTGGTCGGGTCCGCCGACCGGGCCGCCCAGGTCGCCGGGCGGTGCAGCGTCTTCGCCAAGAGCGACATGATCCACGCCCAGCAGAAGGGCTACTCCCCCGCCGAAGTGCTGCGGGGCCTGTGCAACGCGGTCGCCCGAAACTTCCGCGTCGCCGTCGTCCGGTCGCACCCGGTCGAGCCGCCCGTGGCGTTCATCGGCGGGGTAGCCGCCAACGCCGCGGTCGTCCGCGCGATGCGCGAGGCGTTCGACCTGACGGAAGAAGAGCTGTTCGTCCCCGAGGCCTTCGCGCACCTCTCCGCCGTCGGAGCGGCGGTGGCGGCCTCGCAGTCCGAAGCGGCCGCCGACCTGTCCCAGATGAGCGCCCTGCGGGCCGCCAGCGACTCGGCCCGCGGGAGCTTCCCCACCACCGACCCGCTCAGCATGGACGACGTCCTGCTGCTCCGCGACCGCGACGTGCCCTACGAGCCGCCCGAGTTCTCCACCGAGAAGATCGACGCCTACATGGGTATCGACGTCGGCAGCGTCTCGACCAACGTCGTGATCCTCAACGACGAGGCGCAGCTCATCGAGGAGATCTACACCCGCACACAGGGCCGGCCTATCCAGGTCGTCTCGGATGCGCTGAAGGACATCGCCTCTCGCTGGGGCGACCGCCTTCGCATCCTGGGCGTGGGCACCACCGGATCGGGCCGGGAACTCGTCGGCGAGCTCGTCGGGGCCGACACCATCAACGACGAAATCACCGCTCACAAGACGGGCGCGACGTTCGTGGGCAAGACGATGCTCGACGGACAGGTCCCCGACACGATCTTCGAGATCGGCGGGCAGGACTCCAAGTACATCTCGCTCGACCGCGGCGTGGTGGTGGACTTCACGATGAACGAAGCCTGCGCCGCGGGCACGGGCAGCTTCCTGGAAGAGCGCGCCGAGGAACTCGACATCGCCATCAAGGGCGAGTTCGCGGAACTGGCCCTGTCCAGCGACGCGCCGATCCGCCTCGGCGAGCGGTGCACCGTGTTCATGGAGCGCGACGTCAACAGCTACATGCAGCGCGGCGCGGACAAGGCCGACCTCGTCGCGGGACTGGCGTACTCGATCGTCTACAACTACATCAACCGCGTCGTCCGCGGGCGGAAGATCGGCGACTGCATCTTTTTCCAGGGCGGGACGGCCTACAACGACTCCGTCGCGGCCGCCTTCGCGGCGGTCACCGGCAAGCAGATCATCGTCCCCCCGCACAACGGCGTGATCGGGGCGATCGGGGCGGCCTTGCTGGCGCGGGACAAGATGAACGCCGTCGCGGGCGGGCTACTGACCACCGAGCCGGAAGCAAAGGGCGATCCGAAGCTGGGCGCCTACATCTCCGCGCTGGAGCCTGACGACGCGATGGGGTCGCGCTTCCGCGGGTACGACATGTCGCAGGTCGACTACGACCTGATGGAGTTCGTCTGCAAGGGCTGCTCCAACGCCTGCCAGATCCAGCAGTTCACCGTCGAGGGCGAGAAGACCTACTGGGGCGACAAGTGCTCCGACCGCTATCGCAAACGCGTCAAGGCGCAGACGAAGCCCGTCATCGACGACCTGATCGCTCTGCGGAACAACATGCTGCTGGACGAGTCCAATCTCCCGACCGTACCGGAGTCGGCGCCGACGGTCGGGATTCCGCTGGCGATGTTCGCGTGGGAGTCGCTGCCCTTCTGGCGGACCTTCCTGGCGACCTGCGGGTTCCGGACGATTCTGAGCGACCCGACGAACAAGCGGATCATCCAGGCCGGGCTCGGCAGCGTCGTCGCCGAGCCGTGCTTCCCCATCATCGTCGCCCACGGGCACGTCGCCAACCTCGGCGAGCGCGGCGACCTGGACTACATCTTCCTGCCGAACCTGATCTCGATGAAGACGCGCTGGATGCACACGGAGAGTCACCTGTGCCCGTGGCACCAGACGCTGCCGTTCGTCTGCCGCCAGGCCCCGGCGCTGGTGAAGTACGTGGACAAGTTCCTCACGCCCACCGTCCGCTTCCGCGAGGGGCGCACGACGGCCGTCAAGACGCTGACGAAGTTCTTCAAGGGCCTCGGCGTCTCGAAACGCACGGTGCAGCGCGCCGTCGAGGCCGCCTACGAAGCGCAGGACAACTTCACCGCCAACCGCATCGCCGCCGGACGACGGGCAATCCAACAGCTCGACGACGCGGGCGCGATGGGCATCGTCCTGGCCGGACGGCCCTACAACATCCATGACGCGGGGGTGAACCTGTCCGTCGGGCAGAAGCTCCGCGAGCACTACGGTGTCAACGTCATCCCGCTGGACTTCCTCGACACCGAGCGCGTCGACATCCGCGACATCAACGACAGCATGTACTGGAACCTGGGCCGGCGAATCATCGCGACCGCGAAGATCGTCGCTCAACACCCCAACCTGCACATCATCCACATCACCAACTTCAAGTGCGGCCCGGACTCGTTCATCAAGCACTACATCCGCCCCGCCTCGGGCAAGCCCTTCCTGACCCTCCAGTTCGACGGGCACAGCAACGATGCGGGCATGATGACCCGCTGCGAAGCTTACCTGGATTCCAAAGGCGTCCTCCGCCCCTGGCGACAGGAAGAAACGTCCGCCGTTACGGCGTAGGCCCGGAAACGGATCGGCCGCAAAGACACCGAGGGCGGAGGAAATGTCAAATGCTGAATGCTGAATGCCGAATGAATGTCGAATGTCAAATGTCGAGGTAGAAGAAGCATCGCCCCCACGTCAGCCGTCTCCCCCATTCCGACATTCTGCATTTGTCATTGATTCAACATTCAACATTCGTCATTCGACATTTCCCATCGTTCCCCTGGCAGAACCCGCCACGAGTCGCTTGATGGTCAACCCCTGCACCAGGATTGAGAAGACCACGATGATGTACGTCATCGTGACGATGGGGTCGCGGGCGGGCCAGTCTTTCGGCAGGGACAGGGCGAGGGCG
>CAZEJA010000064.1:0-10890 GCA_964512215.1 uncultured Planctomycetaceae bacterium | reverse complement strand
GCACCGTCGGGCGCCCGCCAGGGGGGACGCCAGCAGCGGGGCGAACCGGTGAAGGCGGTCACTCAGGGCGTCGCGAAGTCTTGCGTCCGTGTCCGCGGGGGCGGCCTTGGACTCGGCCAGGCCCGTCAGGAGTTGCACGAGGCTGGTGAAGTCGCCCAGGTCGATCCGTTCGGGGGCGATGCAGCCGTTGCGGTCGCGGTTGTGGTAGTTGCCCAGCGGGATGCAGACGGCCGCGGTGGTGTAACCCCACGCCGCGTAGACGGTCGACTCGCACGTTCCTCCGGGCATGAGATGGCGGCCGTGGCGGAAGCTGCCGTGACGCTTCGTCAGGTTCTCCGCGACGGCGTCGACGTGGGCGGTCAGGGACGGGTCGAAGGTCCGCGTGCGATCGCCGACGCGGACGACCACGCCCGAACCCAGCGGCGCCTGCGCGTGGGCGGCCGATGTCTCGATAGCGACCAGCAGGGCGGTGTGCGGGATGGTGCGGTCGTGGCAGGCAGCCAGGGCCCCGACGAATCCGGATTCCTCCGCCCGTGTCAGCAGGCCCGTCACGTCGGCGGCAATGCCGCTTCGGGCCAGGGCGTCCAGCACGCACAGCACCGACGCTACTCCCGCCAAGTCGTCGCACGCCCGCGCCGAGATACGCTGTCCGCGCACGCGCATCGCTGGGAAGTCCCACATGCCGACCGTTCCCGCCGGGACGTCGGCGGAGCGGTCCAGCGTCAGTCGCACCGACCGTCCTGTTCCGTCCGGCGCCTTGCGGACGGTGTCGACCGTTCCGCCGACCTCGCCGCCCGGCGTGAAGAACCGCGCCCGACTGCCCGGGAAGTAGTGTTTCTCCACGCTGCCGAGAAACCGCGCCCAGAGCGTGCGTCCCCGCCGCCGCGCCGCGATGAACCCCGGATGGTCCATGTGGGCCGCGAAGACCCACCGCAGCGGCCGTCGTCCTCGCGCAACGGGCCCACGGTAGCGCAGTACGACGTTGCCTCCCTTGTCTCGTCGGAATGTCAGCTTCCGCGCGTTCGCGAACCGTCGCACGTACTCCACCACCGCCTCCTCACAGAACGGCGCCGTCGGCAGCGAGAGAACGTCGCGAAGAATGTCGGAACAATCAGGCTGCATGTTCCATCCCGTTTCGTCGGTGAGTCCGACCCTCCGTTCAGGGCCGAACGATACCTCGGTTGATGCATGGGCTGCTCGATGGAGGGGCATCATACCGGCGTGCGTTGTGCAGTGCGAGATACTCCTTTCTCGAAACGCCCCTAGGGGGGCTCGCGAATCCACGGCGAGGGACGCCGGCGCCGGGGCGGACGGCGCAAACGGCAGGCCTGCGTGGTTCCTGCTCCCCATAGCGTCCCGCATCGGGTACACTCTGACGACTGAATTCTGAACGACAACTCACGACGGTGAGGAGAGCGCGATGTCCGGCAGTGGATTGGTAGTTTCGAAAGTGATGGACGTAACCGTAGTGACGCTGCATGTCCCGTCGCTGCTGGACGAGCAGGCGATCGAGAATCTCGCGAAGGGACTCTACGAACTCGTCGACGAGCAGGCGATCCGCAAACTCGTGGTGGACTTCCGCCACGTCTCCGCGCTGTCGTCGCAGATGCTGGGCGTGATGGTGTCGCTCAACAAGCGGGCGCGGGCGATCAAGGGCAAAGTCGTCCTCTGCGGCCTGCGCCCGAGCCTGATGAAGGTCTTCCAGGTCACTCGCCTGGACAAGATCATGATGTTCGCGCCGGACGAGTCGTCGGCCGTGAAGATGCTTTGAGCCCGTCTCCGGCGCGTGACACCTGAAAAGGAAGGGACTGCATGATTCGAATCGGGATTGTGGGCTGCGGGCGCATTTTCGCGGCGCACCTGCGGGGGTACCGCCTCCTCCGCGAGGCGGGCGTCGACGACTTCCGGATCACCGCGCTGTGCAGCCTCTACGAAGACGAAGCGCGGATGTACGTGCGGCGCGGCGAGGGCCCGCCGCAGCGTCCGGCCGTCAGCGACATCCCGGGCGATCCGCTGGCGATCGGGGATGAGTACCTGTCCGACTTCCAGGACGACGTCGACGTGGAGGTCTACACGGACTTCCGCGAGGTGATGGCCCGTGCGCCGATCGACGCGGTGAACGACTTCACCACGCACGCCTTGCATCATCAGGTGGCCGATGCCGCGCTGGGGGCGGGCAAGGATCTGATGACGCAGAAGCCGCTGGCCGTCACGGTGGCGGCGGCGCGGCGGATGTGCGAGCGGGCGTCCCAGGCGGGGTGCGTTCTCGGCGTCTTCGAGAACGCCCGCTACAAGCCGCCCACGCGACACGTGAAGTGGCTGTTCGATTCCGGGCGGCTGGGCGAGTTTCAGATGATGATGCTGGGCAACGTGGGCACGTGGTGGGCGCCGAACCGCATCGTCGCGCACACGCCGTGGCGACATCGCAAGGTCGAGGCGGGGGGCATCGCCCTGGACCTCGGCGTGCACCAGTTCGACCTGGTTCGCGCGATCGGCGGCGAGGTCAAGGACGTCACCGCCCGGACGGCCGTCGTGGAACCGCAGCGCATCACGCTGGATGCGGACGGGGCGGAGATCGAGCGGATGGACTGCGATGCGGATGACACGTTCTACGCCTCGTTCGCGACCGAAACAGGCGCGACGGGCACGCTGTTCGCCAGTTGGGCCGGGCACGGCGAGGCGACCGTGTACGGACAGGGCGTGGTCTTCTACGGGTCCGGCGGGCGCGTGACGGGCGATACCGTCACGTTCGACGGCGGCGAGACGGCAAGCGCCGCGGCGCTGTACGCCGACGGCGCCGAGGCCGACCGCAAGGAGGCCGACTTCCCGCTCGGGCTGGACGACGCGTTCGCGTTGACGCAACTCGACTGGCTGAATGCCGTCCGCACGCGCGGCGAGCCCGAGACCAGCGCCCGCGAAGGCCTGCGCGACCTCGCGTGCGCCTACACCATCGTGGAATCCGCCACAGCCGGTCGATGCATCGCCGTCGAGGACGTGCTGACCGGCGCCGTCCGCGACTACCAAAAACCCATCGACGAGCATTTCGGCATCGAATAACGCCGCTCGTCCCGAACTCAACGAAGGAACCGGCATGAACGACACCAGCGAAGCTCCGTTACCCCATCGCGCCGACCCCCGGCTGCACGTGATGATGTTCCTCCAGTATGCCGTCTGGGGCATCTGGGTGCCGATCCTCGCGTTGTACTTCAAGACCCCGATCGCCGACGGCGGGCTGGGGTTCAACGGATACGAGATCGGGATGATCCTGGGTACCGCGATGGCGGTGGGGACGGTGCTCGCGCCGTTTATCGGCGGGCAGCTCGCCGACCGCCACTTCGCCACGCAGCGTTTCCTGGCCGTGTCGATGGTCGTTGGCGGGGCGATCAACTGGGTGCTCTCGGAGCAGACGACGTTCTGGCCGTGGCTGATCCTGTCGACCATCTACGCCGTCGTCTACATGCCGACGATCGGGCTGACCAACAGCCTGGCCATGTCGCACCTGTCGGATTCCAAGAGGCAGTTCCCTCGCGTTCGCGTCTGGGGGACCATCGGGTGGATCGTCGTGGCGTGGGTGTTCCCGATGGTCTGGCTGCAGAGCGACCTGGCGTTCCGGTGGCTGCCGCCGTTCTTTAAGGGCGTGGATCTTCCCGACGCGACGCCCCGCATCGCCGACGCCCTCAAGGCCTCGGGGCTGCTGTCGTTCGTCTACGGGGGGTTCTGCCTCTTCCTGCCGCACACGCCCCCGAGTCGCGACGCGAAGCAGAAGCTCGCCTTCGCCAAGGCGTTCAGGCTGATCCGGCATCGCTCGGTGCTCGTGCTGATCCTCGCGGCGCTGCCCCTGGCGGTGATCCACAAGATCTTCTTCCTCCAGGCGGCGCCGTTTCTCCAGTCCATCGGCCTGGACAAGGGCTACATCATGCCCGCGATGTCCATCGGGCAGTTTGCGGAAATCGCTGTCATGCTCTTCCTCGGGGTGATGCTCGCGCGCCTGGGCTTCCGGTGGGTGCTGTTCGTGGGGGCGTTCAGCTACGTGCTGCGCTACGCGCTGTTCGGCATGACGGACCTGCCCCTGTGGGCGACCGTCAGCAGTCTGGCGCTGCACGGGCTGATCTTCGCGGGAATCTGGGCGACGTCGTTCATGTACATCGATCGCATGGCGCCGCCCGACGTGCGCCACTCCGCGCAGACGGGCTTCATCATCATTCAGCTCGGGCTCGGGCCGATCATCGGGGCGTGGCTCAACGGATTCCTCGAGAATCAGTGCACCGTCGAGGGGGTGTTGAACTACCAGTTGTTCTGGTGGACGTGCGCGGCAATCGGGCTGGTGGCGGCTATCGCGATGGCGGCGCTGTTCCGGGATGAGACGAAGGACGAGACGGCCGTGAGCGAGGCCGAGGAGTAGGGACCATGGGCGAAGAACTTCGGATTGGTGTGATCGGGCTGATTCACGACCACGTGTGGGATAATCTGTCGCACTTGGCGGCGGCGGATGGCGGTGAGCTGGCGGCCGTGGCGGATGCGAACGAGCCGCTGCGGCGGCGCGTGGCGGATGAATACGGCTGCCCGACCTACGAGAGCGCCGAGCAGATGGTCGAGGCCGAGTCGCTCGACGCGGTGTACGTCTACAGCGACAACCGGACGGGTTCGGAGATGGCTGCCTGGGCGGCGTCTCGCGGGCTGCACGTGATGATCGAGAAGCCCATGGCCGCCCGGCTGGACGGGGCGGAGGCGATGCTCGCGGCGGCGGAGGCGTCGGGCGTGCGGATCATGGTGAACTGGCCTTTCGTGTGGTGGCCGCAGTTGCAGCAGGCGCTGGCGATGGCGGAGGGGGGCGACCTGGGGCGCATCTGGCAGGTCAAGTACCGCGCCGCCCATGCCGGGCCTCGCGAACTCGGCTGCTCGGAGTACTTCTGCGGCTGGCTGTACGACGAGGAATTGAACGGGGCGGGGGCGCTGATGGACTACTGCTGCTACGGTTCCGTACTGGCCTCCGCGCTGCTGGGGCTTCCGACGCAGGTTACCGGCGTGAAAGGCAGGCTGGTCAAGGACGACATTCCCGTCGACGACAACGCGGTTCTCGTGATGCTCTACGACGACGCTCTCGCGACGGCCGAGGCGTCGTGGACGCAGGTGGGCAAGCTGTCGGCCTACACGACGGTGATCTACGGGACGGAGGGGACCATGATGTTCGAGCCGCGCCTCGGCGGGCGGCTGTTCCGGTCCGACGCGGACAGCCCCGCGGGCGTCGAAGTCCCCGTGCCCGACCCGCCGGCCGAGCGTGTCAACTCGGCCGAGCACTTCATCCACTGCGTCAACACCGGCGAGGAGTTCTTCCCCCTCTGCCGGGCCCGCACGTGCCGCGATGCCCAAGCCATCCTCGAAGCCGGCCTGATCTCCTCCCAGACCGGCAAGACCGTCCCGCTCTAGGCGGTGCTGTATGCCCCAGAGACGGGCAGGGATGAACGCAGATGAACGCAGATAAGGAAGAAGCGCCGGGGGAACTCAGTTGAAGCTCCAACCTTCCGTTGTATCTGCGTTTATCTGCGTTCATCCCTGCTACTTCCTTCCCGCCGCGCGGATCAGCGCTTGACTTCGTAGTAGTACGTCCGGTGTGTGCCGTCGAGGGTGAAGCTCTTTCCGTCCGTCTTCACGCGTTGTCCGGTCGGGATGCCATGGAAGTTCAGGACGTTGACCTCCTTCGGCGGGGCGCCCTTGAGCGTGATGACGGCCTGGACCGGCTCCATCAGCAGGGGGGGCTTGCCGACTTCGATCAGCGACTCGCCGCTCGGGCTGTACCGGGCGCCCGTCTGCTTGTCGCGGGCCATCGCGGTGATCAGGATGTGGCGCGATTGGACAAGTGGCTTGTCATCCAGCGACGTCAGCAGCAGCGAGACGAACGGCGTGGTCACGGTGATATGGGCCGCGGGCAGGTTGAACGCCTCGCCCCCCGCGAAGCCGATCACGCCGTGCGTCTTCTTCGCCTCGACGGTCACGACGCGGCGCTTCGTGTCCCACGTCAGTTCGTCGGTCATCGAGCGGATCACACCGCTCTTGACGTAGCGATTCCACGGAACCTTCGTGCTCCGCCCGCCCTTGAACGACACGGTCACGCGCCCGATGGCCAGCACCTCCCGCGGCGTCGTCGCCTTGGCGCGCGCCTCCTTCGTGTCCTGTTTGCCGCTGACGAGGTCCTGCCCCAACGGGTCGATGCCGCGGAACAGGTCGTCCGGTCGCAGCCGCCTTGCCGCGGCGAGGGGGGCCTCCGTAATGTGTCCTTTGTGGATCACGATCGCCAGGGCGGGGAACTGCCCGATGTAGTGAGGCGTGTCGGTCACGTAGCTCCTCAGGTTCGGCCACCCGCTGCCGATGCCGGGCAGGATGTTGAGGAAGTGGTACGATGCGTCCCACCCCTGCAGGCCCATGCCGTAGAACGCCACCAGCGGGGCGATCTCGGCCTTCCATTGGTTGGGGGGCTTCTGTGTCCATTCGGTCATGGAGAAGGGCTTGTCCTCGATCTGGTAGAACCCGGACGAGAGAATGCCCCCGCCCGGCCGATCCAGGTGCGACGCGTGCTTGATCGCCCCCGTCGCGATGCCATGTCCCCCGGCGCCGCCGCCGAAGTAGTTGTGACGGTCGATCATGTCCATCGCGTCGTCGCAGTACAGATTGGCGGGATCGGCGAGGGGACCTCCCGCCCGCCAGGCGGTGGTCGCCGTGACGCCCCTGTAGCCCAGTTTCCGCAGGCGCTGCAGTCGGCGCTCGTAGAAGCCGCGCTGCAGTTCCGCGAGAAAGCGGATGAAGTCGCCCTTGCGCGGATCCGGCTGACCGTGGCCGCGGAACTCCCATCCGCCGTGGATGCGCAACTCCCCGGAGGCCAGGCTCTCATTGCTCTTCCAGGCCCTGCGCAGCGCGGCGTCATTCTTGTACCGCCGCCGCGCCCAGCGGCAGAACATCCGACGCAGCAGCTTCGCGTGCTTGGGTTGCTTCGTCGCTCCTGACTGCAGCGAGTTCAGCGTGTGATGCCAGAAGATGCAGTCCTCGTTGTGTACCTCCAGGACCGCCAGCGCCGGGTCGTCCTTGTAGGCGAGTTTCGTATACGGGTTCACGTGCGTCAGCAGGGCGCGGAGATACTCCCACTGCAGGTCCTGGAGGAAGGGAGAGATGTTGACCAGCCCTTCGGTCCGTCGCAGCTTCCCATCACGCTCGACCGGGAGTTCTGCGAAGAGATCCGGGGGATACCCGTCGGCCTCCGTGATCATCAGCGGATAGAACACCGACCACGTCATGTAGATGCCATTCGCCTTCAGTTCGGCGAACCACTTGTCGAACTGGTCGAGGCGCTCGTCGAAGCCCTCGCTGTCGCGCCGCCCCAGCCAGCCGAACAGCGGGTGCTGGCGGACCATGTTCACGCCGTGCTTGGCGAGGTAGCGGATGCGCTGGGTCTGGGCTTCGGGGTTCAGATTGGCGTCGTAATTCGCGCCGCAGCCCCAGAACTTCACGGGTTTGGGCGACTTGGCGAACTTCAGGCCCGCTTTGTATCGCTGCAAGGGGCCGAACCTCCCCGCGGGACGGTGCAGCAGGGAAGAGACGTCGATCACCGACCGGGCGGAGAACGTCTCATCCGGGACGATCACAGGGAACCACTCATCGGGACCGGCCGGCGTCTGGTCCGCCTCGCCCGGGCGCATGATGCCCGTCGGTGTGAAGCCGTCGTTCGAGAACACCATGCAGTCGATCCCGCCGTGGACCAGCTTCGCGTCTCCCTTCGAGATCCGCAGCGACAGTTCTTGCTTGCCCTTGGCAAGCGCGACCGTGCCCACCTTCACCCACGCGATGAAGCGGTGATCGGGCTTCGGCGAGATCATGATCCTCTCGCGGAACTGGCGTAAGTCGATCTCGGTCCATTCCCCGTTCCCCAGCCGATACGACATGACCGTTCGGAACGGGTTGCACCGCAGCCAGAACATGTACTTGTCCGCGATCTCCGCGTGGAGAGAGTAAGTTGCCTCCCCGGACTCGGTCTCGTGGTAATGCCCCAGCCACTTGCCCCCCGACAAGTCGTCCTTGGCGACGTCGTCGTACCAGCTGTGGGCGCGGCAGGTGTGTTGTGTGGACTGTTCCCCTTCGATCCAGATCGATTCGGCGCTGCTGACCTGAACCATGAGGCCGATCGCTGCAAGAACCGTAATGGATTTCATGCCCGCATCATGCCATCGAACCGGCCGGTCCGCAAGAGGCGAACAGCGACTTGACCACAGAGGCACAGAGGACACGGAGGAGATGGGTCAAGTGGTGGGTGCCGTGGATTGCGGCGAAGCCGCAACCACGCGACGCCGGGGTGGAGGCAGCGTGGTTGTCCCCAGGGGACAAACCACGGCACCCGTGCTACGGCTTACTTCCCGACGCCGAGGAACTTCAGCGTGGCGGTGTGTTCGCTGCGCAGGGCGCGGAGGCTGGGGCGGTCGGCCTTGATGAGAATCTTCTGCTTGGCTGCAACCGAACACAGCACGCCGTGCTCGACGTCCCACAGGACCTTGCCCTCGGCCTTGTACGAGCCCGAGTGCACGTGGGCGCGGTCGCCGTTCTTCAGGATGAGCATCGAGTCCTCCAGCGCCAACTCGCCGGCTAGGGCGATCGCCAGCACCTTCTGTCCGCGGTAGGTCTCCCAGCCGATGACCTTCCACTTGCCCGTTACCCGCAGAGGCCGGCCCCGCCCGCCGGGCACGGCTAGGTTGAACTCCTTCGACCAGGCATCCCCCGGTGCGACCTTGTTGATCGGCGCCGTCGTCAGCAGCGTCCAGAAGATCTTGTCCACGTTCGGCATCATGAAGACGATCAGCGGCGCGGCCCCCGTGCCGAATCGGTACGCCCCGAGCGGACCCAGCGTGACGGTCGTTTCCTTGTTCAGCGGGTTGTGTTCCCGCGTCGTGAACGACTTACCGTTGATCTGGAGGGTGAACTTCTCCGGCGTGGCAGAGACCTGACTGTGGCCCTTGTGACTGTCCGCGGTGGAGCGGAGGTTCTCGCCCACGACGGCGAACGTGCAGGCGCCGCTCTCGCGGACGACCTTGGCCCGCAGGCCGAACGTGAAGTCCGTCGTCCCTTTGCTCCATCCCAGCGCCGTCTGGGCAGGCGTCCAGGCCGTCGCGCCGCTGGCGTTGAGGTGGTACCGAAGTGTGCGCCCCTCCACGTACGTCGGGCGGATCAGCACCTTGCCGTCGGCGCCCACCACGGGGTCCCTGCCCTCGGCCGTCACGGGAGGAATCATCGCAATCGCCATCGCCGCCGCCGCAATCCACGCGATCTTCCGGATGTTCATCGTGGTTCTCCCATCGGATGTGATGCCCGGCGATCCCGGGCAACCTGTCACCCTATGCTACGCGCCGGGCGGCACGGAGGTTACACCGTTCCTGCATGTCTGGCCCTACGGTTCCCGCTTGATCCGCAGGCTCAGGCCCAGGATCACGATGCCGAAGACGACGTTGAACATCCCCTCGGGCACACACCACCAGAGCGGCATGCCTTCCAGGGCGAGAACGGCGCACAGCGCCGCGGCGAAGAAGACGACCACGCCGCCGGCATAGCACAGGACGAGACGGTATCGCCGCAGGTCGAACGACAGCACCCAGAACAGCCCCCCGAGCATCGCGTAGAACGCCGACGTCCACCGGGCGAGGTACGCGACGATCGGCTTGTCCGGCAGGTCCCCCAGCCCCAGCCGGCGGTGGATGGCATCCATCCACGAGAAAGGCACGAAGACAAAGACCACCGCGAGCACCCCCGCGCTGCCGATGATCCGCAGGAACACCCGCAGGAATCGCTCTGACCTTGTCATCATCGGTCACTCCCGCCTGTCTTGCCGCTTCGCAGTCTCGCTCTACTTGCTCGCCTTCGTCCCTGCCCACGGCGTGTCCATGTTCGCCTTGGGCTTGCCCCAGACCTTCAGCAGGAACTTCTCAAGGACCGGGTCTCGCTGGCCTATGGCCTCACGTTCTTCCTTCGTGCCGAAGTACCGCGTCGTCACGCCCGCGAAGAACTCCTTGTGATTGGCCCGGACGACCCAATCCCTGGGCGGATACTTCCCGTTCTCGCGCGCCCGCTTGTGGGCCGCCAGCACCTCGGGATTCTTGAAGGACAGAACCTGGTCATGGTACGCGTGGGCCAACTCGTGCAGCAGGACGGTGGCGGCCCGATCGTCGCTCCTCTTGGCCAGGGACGCGGCGTTGCCGAACTCGACGCACTTGTGCTTGTCGGGGTTGAAGTCCATGTCGATCAACCAATCGAGGCCCGGGTGGTACTGGTAGCCCGACGTCTTGCCGTGTGGGCCTCTCGTCGAGTCCACCTCAAGCCAGATCTTCACCTTCTGCAGCTTCGCCAGCGGACCCGCGGGGATCCACGTCCCGACGCGGGCCATCGCGTCGGTCAGGCGCTTGATCGCCCCGGCCCCGGTTTCGGCATGCTCGCCTCCGGGCAGGAGGGCGTTGTGGACGTAGACCTGCCACCCGGCCAGCGTCTTGAGGGTGTAGCTGGCCGTCGGCTCGTAGGCCTTGGCAGCTCCGGGGGCAGGGCGGGCCCCGCCCTCGGGGAGGATGCCGATCTCGCTCATCCAACTGCCCAGGTTGGCCTTCCATGGATTGGGCTTCTTCGTCACGCCATGGCCGCCCTGGCGGTAGAGCTTCAGCGTCGTCGCCACGCCGGCCTTCTTGAGCGCCTCGTGGTACAGGATGCTGTTTTCCGGCGGGACCAGCTTGTCGTCTTTGGCGTGGGCCAGAAACGTTGGCGGGGTCTTGGCGTTGACCTGTAGTTCGTTGGACAGGTCGTCGATCAGCCTGGCGTCGGGGTCGGGCCCCAGCAGGCGAGCCACTGACGGGCGGTGCGGGTGGTTCTTCA
>CAZEJA010000063.1:5264-10969 GCA_964512215.1 uncultured Planctomycetaceae bacterium | reverse complement strand
GTCAACGGGAAAACGCGGCGATTCTTATCCACATGGCCCAAGGTCTTCCGGGTCGGAAGCTTGGAGCGCGAAAAAAAGTTTCCTCCACAGGTTCTTCACAATCTACTCACGTTCCGCCGGTTTTCCGTCCGTTGCGAAGCGAACGTAGGCCGTCCGCCGCGCGATTTCGTGGAACCCCGCGGCCTCGTAGATCCGCATGGCCGGGGCGTTCTGCGCGTCGGAGGCCAGCGTGATTGCACGCTGGCCGCGATCGGCTGCACGGGCCGACGCGTGCTCGATCATCGCGCGCGCAAACCCCCGCCCCCGGTGCGGCGGGGTGACCCCCACGTAGACCACATCCGCCTTCGCGCCCGTGGGAGCATCGTTGACCAGGATGCAGCCGACGGGCTCGCCTTCGTGTTCGGCGAGGAACCAGGACTCGGGGCGGAAGATGCCCGTGGACTTGTGGGCGGCGACCACATCCTCCATCGCACGGATGCCGCACAACTCGGGACAGTCCAGCGAGCCCTCGTAGGTCGCGGCGATCACGCGGATGAGCCGGGCGTCGTCGAACTCGCCGTAGGCCCGCCACGTCAGTTCGCCCCGCGGCGACGGAGGCGAGGCGGTCAGGTCGCGCTCCAGGTAGATCAGCTCGGCCAGCACGTGAAGCCCCGCCGCCCGCGCGACGGGCGCGTTGACACGGTCGGCGGGGGCCAGCATCGCCTGCACGAACGTGACGCCCCCGGCCATCGCGTCGTCGGTCACGTCCCTCACCAGTTCGCCCAGCACCCCCGCGTCCACGCCGGGCGCGTCGGCGGGGCTGTAGAACAGCATCCCCGTCCCCCCCGGAGCCGACAGCACCGCCGCGGCGGCGACACAGCGCCGCCAGCGTCGCGCCCACCACAGACGCACGTTCGCCTTCGGGTAGGACCGGATCGTCGCCAGCATCGTCTCCGTCCGCGCGACGACGTCGCCGTCGCGCCGCCGCCCGCCGATCAGAAACCGCACCGCCGCGCCGCGGCGCCCCAACGGAACGGATTGGATGTTCGCAGATCGAGGCATTTCCCCCGCCATCCTACCGACCGATCCTCGATCCGCAATCCGCAATCCGCAATCTGAGATACTCGGGGCGACTTTTCGGTCGCTTGACGGTTGACTTGCCCGCTGCGGTCGCGTACTTTTGCTGTGTGAATTCAGGGCGTCTGAACGATAGGTGATATCAGGCCCCCAACAGGCAGGAGCACCGAGGATGAAGAAAGCGGCCGCCGCGATACTGCTGGTGATGGCGACGATCGGTCTGTTCGCCACCGACGCCCTGACCGTACCCGAACCGTCGGACGTGCCCGTCACGTGGGAGTTCG
The DNA here is from genome assembly GCA_964512215.1 of uncultured Planctomycetaceae bacterium. Taxonomy (GTDB): domain Bacteria; phylum Planctomycetota; class Phycisphaerae; order SM23-33; family SM23-33; genus CAZEJA01. The sequence continues at coordinate 9,629 of CAZEJA010000063.1, read as the reverse complement.
ACTTCGAGCACGACCGCCCGCGCCCGATCCAGGTGAAGGTCCCGGGCAAGGACAAGCCCCAGACGTTCTGGTACCTCATGTTCACCGTGGGCAACTCCACGGGCGAGGAACAGACCTTCGCGCCCGAATTCGTGCTCTACACCGACACCGGGCAGGTCCTCCGGGCCGGCCGCAAGGTCCCCATGAAGGTGTTCCAGACCATTCGCGAGGCGCACAACGCCCCGCTGCTGAAGCGCATCGAGGACATGACGGGCAAGCTGCTGCAGGGCGAGGACAACGCGAAGGACGGCGTGGCGATCTGGCCGGACTTCGACCCCAAGGCCGGCGCCGTCGACATCTTCGTGGGCGGCCTGAGCGACGACAAGGCCGAGATCAAGCTTCCCGCCCCCATCACGGTGACCGAGTCGGACGGCAAGGGCGGTGAGAAAGAAGTCCAGAAGGACACGGTCATTCTCAGCCGCACCCGCAAGCTGAGCTACAAGATCCCCGGCGAGGCGGCCGAGCGGTTCTACACGCCCGCGCGGTTCCTCGGCGCCAAGTGGGTCATGCGGTAGGCTTTGCGGCGGTTTGCACCGTCAGACGATATTGACACGCCTCCACGAACCGGCTACACTGGTCGGTTCGTTTGGGTTTGAGAATCCGCCCGGGCCCTCCCCCGGCGGCAGTGGAGCGAGCAGACATGGCACATAAGAAGGGACAAGGATCGACCCGCAACGGGCGCGACAGCAATGCCCAGCGCCGCGGAGTCAAGATCTACGGCGGTCAGGCCGTCAAGGCCGGCGGGATCATCATTCGCCAGTGCGGCACGCCGTTCAAGCCCGGCAAGAACGTCGGGCGCGGGCGGGACGACACGCTCTTCGCCCTGCAGGAAGGACGCGTCTCCTTCCGCGGGCGCTTCGTGGACGTGCTGTAGAGGCCGGCACTCGGTCGGCCTGCGGCGGAGGCACTTCCGCTGCCGGCAAGAGGAATCAATGAGGATGGCTCCCCGCGGCGCCATCCTCTTTCCATAGGCCCATCGCACCCATGAGTCCGGACCACACAATCTCCAAGGCGGCCTTCGTCGACGAGGTGGACATCGTCGCCATCGCGGGCGACGGGGGCAACGGGTGCATGGCCTTCCGGCGCGAGAAGTTCATCCCCCGCGGGGGCCCCAACGGCGGCGACGGCGGCGACGGCGGCAGCGTGCATCTCGTCGCGGATGACTCGTTCAACACGCTGCAGCACCTTGCGGGGCACCACCACTGGCGGGCCCAGCGCGGGGGGCACGGCATGGGCAAGGACCGCCACGGCAAGAAAGGCGACGACGTGCTCGTCCGCGTCCCGCCCGGGACGATTATCTACGACGCCGAACACGACCTGCGGATCAAGGACCTCGCCTCCCCCGGGCAGCGCGTGTGCGTCGCCGTCGGGGGCAAGGGCGGACGCGGCAACACGCGGTTCAAGACCGCCACCCACCAGGCCCCGCGCGAGTTCGAGTACGGCGAGCCCGGCGAGCAGAAGAAGCTGCACCTGGAACTCAAGCTCATCGCCGACGCCGGACTCGTGGGCCTGCCCAACGCGGGCAAGAGCACGCTGATCAGCCGCTTGTCCGCCGCCCGCCCGAAGATCGCGGACTACCCGTTCACCACGCTGACGCCCTGCCTGGGCATCGTCGAAGCGTCCGGATACCGGCGGTTCGTGCTGGCCGACATCCCGGGACTCATCGAGGGCGCCCACGAGGGAGCGGGCCTGGGCGATGAATTCCTCCGCCACGTCGAGCGGACACGACTGCTCGTGCACGTCGTCGACGTCTGCCCCACCGACCGCGACTGCGTGGAGGACTACCGGACGATCCGCCGCGAACTCGAGCAGTACTCCGAACTGCTGGCGCAGAAGGATGAGCTGGTCGTGGCCAACAAGATGGACCTGACCGGCAGCGAGGAGGGCGTCGCCCGCCTCCGCGAGGAACTGGGCATCGAGGTGCTGCCCATCAGCGGCGTCACCGGACGAGGCCTGGACGTGCTGACCGAACGAATCTGGCAGGAGCTTCACCCCGAGGAGCCCTAGCTCAAGGAAACACGGACCACAGAGACACAGAGATACGGAGAATGAGGCGGCAGGATCCCATTCCGGGCAGGTGCAGCAGGCGATGGGCCCCGCGGGGCGTTATTCCCGGCTACCTTGCCTCTTCCCTCGCCATACACCTCTGTGTCCTCTGTGCCTCTGTGGTGAACCACCTGGAGTAGAGACCGACCATGGACGAACCGCAGATACCGAACGTGCTGGCCTGTGACGTGGGCAACAGCGCCATCCATTTCGCTCACGTCGCCGGTGAGCAGGTCGGACCCCAGCGCGTGATGCGCAACGGGGAACTCGCCGGACTCGGCGAGGCGCTGGCGGAGATGTGGGGCGGCATCTCCGAGCCGAAGAAACTCGTCGCCGGCAGCGTGAACCCGACGGCCCTGAAGGCCCTCGAGGCGGCCGCCAGCGAGTCGATCGCCCAGGACGTGCTGGTCATCGGGCGCGACCTGCCCCTTCCCATCGCCACCGACCTGCCGCATCCGGAGTCGACGGGCGTGGACCGCCTGTGCGCCGCCGTCGCGGCCTACGACCGCCTCGGCGCGGCTTGCGTGGTGGCGGATTTCGGGACGGCCATCACGATCGACTGCGTCAACGACGAAGGCGTCTTCCTGGGCGGGGCGATCCTGCCCGGCCTGGCGCTCGCGATCCAGGCCCTCGCGGGCAACACCGCGCAACTGCCCGAAGTCGACCTCGCAGGCCCGACGGGCGTGTTCGGCAAGGACACGGAGGAGGCGATCCGCCTGGGCGTCGTGCAGGGCGCCCGCGGCGTGTTGCGCGAGTTCGTCGAACGCTACGCCACCGCGCTGGGGCACTGGCCGACCGTGATCCTCACGGGCGGTGACGCCGAACTCATCTGCGGCGACGTCAACGACACGGGCATCGTCCAGGCCGTCGTCGAGGACCTCACCGTGCGCGGCGTGGCGATGGCGTACTACAACACGCTGCTCACGTAGCCTCCCGGGAATCCCCATGTCCCAGACCACCGCAACCTTGCAGACCCCGCCGGGCAAGGGCGGCATTGCCGTGATCGCCCTGATCGGGCCCGAGGCCGAGCGGATCCTCGATATCGTCTTCCGTCCCGGCGCTTCGCACGCTGACGCCGGCGCCGACGCGCTGCAACTGGGGCGACTGGTCGACGACGGGCAGGTCATCGACGAAGCCGTCGTCTGCCGCTGCGACGCGGGCGTGGAGATCAACATCCACGGCGGACCGGCCGCCGCTCGGGCGACGATGAAGTTGCTCGCCCGCCACGGCGCCGTCGCCGCCCCCGCCGAGGCCGCCGCGCCGCGGAGTTTCCCCACCGCACACCCGCAGTGGCGCAATCCTGCCATCGGCACGGAGATGATCGAGGCCCTCGCCCACGCCCACAGCCTGCGCGTGGTCGAGGCGATTGCTGCCCAGTGGTCGGGCGGCCTGAGCGCCCGGGCCCGTAGCGAACCGACCGCCCCGGACCTCCGCGCCGCCGCGGACGGGCTGGCCGTCATGCAGAAGCTGTTGCGTCCGGCAGAGGTCGTGCTGGCCGGTCCGCCCAATGCGGGCAAGAGCACGCTGGCCAATGCCCTGATCGGGCGGGAGATCAGCATCGTTCACCGGCGGGCGGGCACGACGCGCGACTGGGTCCGCGAACTCGCGCTCCTGGAGGGGTTGCCCGTCTGGCTGACGGACACCGCCGGAATCTGGGACGTCCCCGAGAGCAATTGCCCCGCCGCGGCGGTGGACGCCGAAGCCGTCCGCCGTGCCCGCCATCGCGCCGAGGGCGCCGACCTCGTCCTTCTGCTGGCAGCGGGAGACCCAACCGACGTGCCGGCCTGGCTGCACGCCAAGCACGTCCTCCGCATCGCAACGAAAACCGACGCCGTCCCTCCCGACGCAGCCGCCGACGTGACCGTCTCCGCCCACACCCGCGAGGGCCTCGACGTACTTCGCGCCGCCATTCTCCACGCACTGGGCTTAGCCGACTTCGACCCGACCGCAGCAAGGGCATTCACGGAACGCCAGGTGGGCCTGCTGGTCGACGCCGCCGACGCCCTCGACGCGGAAGACGCACTCCAGGCGCAACGAACTCTGAATGTGCTCCTGGAAGGCCCCGCTCGGGCACGAGCATGACGCAAGCCGCCTGCTCAATTGAGAACATGGTAAACAGCCCGAAGGGCTGAGAGAGTACAGCCCAGGGCAACGCCCTGGGAAACGGAGATGCGTCTCACGCCTCAAGCCCTGTAAGGGCGAAACCGCGCAGCGGCAGTTGTGCCCTTGCAGGGCTTGACTCGACGGGGGAACACATGACCCAGGGCGTTGCCCTGGGCT
>CAZEJA010000063.1:0-5254 GCA_964512215.1 uncultured Planctomycetaceae bacterium | reverse complement strand
CCCCCGGGGGGGGGCCGGGGTCTTAACTATCCCGGCCCTGCTGGCCGGACGCCCCCCGGTCCGCGCAGGTCGGTCAGAGCAACTCCAGCTTTGCCTTGGACAGCACGAGGCGTTTGGGGCCTACCTGGTCGAAGAAGATGTCCGCCCGCGTTTCCGGCCAGGGCTGGGGGTGGATCTTCGTGACCTTCCCGCCGCCAAACTGGGGATGGTGAACGCGACAGCCTTCGGTAAGGTGCTCGAGTTCGGGCGGAAACTCGACGTCCATCCCGACCTCGTAGGGATCGAAGTCCGCCTCGATGCGTGCGCGATCGCGCACGTCGGCATAGAACCCCCCGCCCCGCCCGCGCTGCGGCCGCAGCGTGGGCGCGGTCCGAAGGTCCTCGACCTCCACCCCCTGGGGGCCGATCTCGTCGAGGAACGGTGAGGCGATCTGCGACTGGTACCGTCCCCGCACCATCCGCCGGCGGACGGCGGTCAGCGTCAGGTCGTCCATCGCCCGCGTCATGCCCACGAACGCCAGCCGCCGCTCCTCCTCCAGCTTGCCCGGATCGGGCGGCTCCCACCGGGGCCCGTCGCCGCGCTGGAACGGCAGCAGCCCGTCCTCGCAGCCGACCATGAACACGACCGGGAACTCCAGCCCCTTGGCCGCGTGCAGCGTCATCAGCGTCGCCGCCCCGCCGCTGCCGTCGAAATGGTCCAGGTCGCTGACCAGCGAAACCTGCTGCAGGTAGTCGGCCAGCGTCCCGCCCTCGACGTTCCTGTCGAACTCCGCCGCCGTCGAGATCAGCTCGCTGATGTTCGCCAGCGCCGACGTGCCCTCCTCGCCCGCCTTGCGATACAACTCCTCCAGCCCGGTCTCGCGGACGACGTCTTCGCAGATATCCCGCACCGGGCGGTCCAGGTCGCCGGCCAGCGACGCGATCAGCGCCGCGAAGCCGTCCACCTTTCGCGCCGGCGCCGTCGTCAGCCCCGCCTCGGCTGCGCGTCGACAGACCTGAAGCAGCGACTCGCCCGTGCTCTCGCCCAAGGCCAGCAGGCGCTTGACGCTCGTCGTGCCGATGCCCCGCGCGGGCGTGTTGATGATCCGCAGGCAGCTCAGGTCGTCGACGCCGTTCGAGATCAGCCGCAGGTACGCCAGCACGTCCTTGATCTCCTTGCGGTTGTAGAACTCCACGCCGCGGGCGATGCGGTACGGGATGCCCGTCGTCAGCATCGCCTCCTCCACCACGCGGGAGAGGCTGTTGACGCGGTAGAAGACCGCGACCTCGCTGTACTGCCCGCCGCCGGCGCGGTGGGCGGCGATACGACGGGCGACCTCGCGGGCCTCGGCGTGCTCGTCGTCGCAGTGCACCACGCGGACGTTCGCCCCGCCGGTGCGGCTGGTCCAGAGGGCCTTGTCCTTCCGCATCGCGTTGTGGGAGATCAGGCGGTTGGCCGCGCCCAGAATCGCCGCCGTCGAGCGGTAGTTCTCCTCCAGGCGGACGACCTCGGCGTTGGGGTAGTCGGCCTCGAACTCCAGGATGTTGCCGATGTCCGCCCCGCGCCAGGCGTAGATGCTCTGGTCCGGGTCGCCCGTGACGCAGATGTTCTCGTGCGCCAGCGCGATCCCGTGGGCCAGAACGTACTGGGCGTGGTTGGTGTCCTGATACTCGTCGATCAGCACGTAACGGTAGCGGTCGGAGAGCTTCGCGCGGATCTCCGGGCGGTCGCGCAGCAGGTACACCATCCGCAGCAGCAGGTCGTCAAAGTCCAGCGCGTTGTTGGCGGCCAGCAGCTTCTCGTATTCCGCGAAGACGCGGGCGACGTTCCGCTCGTAGAAGCCGTCCACCTTTTCGGCGTAGGCCGCCGGCGTGGACAGCTCGTTCTTGGCGTTGGAGATCGTCGCGTGGACGGCCGACGGGGTCAGGCGGTCGGCGGGGACCTCCGCGCGGGCCATCGCTTCCTTCGTGATGCGGAGCTGGTCGTCGCGGTCGTAGATGCTGAAGTTCGGCGCCAGGGCGGCCGCGTCGGCGAACTCCCGCAGCAGTCTCGCACAGAGCGAATGGAACGTACAGACGGTCGACCCCCGCGGCGCCCGGAGCTGCTCGACGCGCTGGCGCATCTCCCCGGCGGCCTTGTTGGTGAACGTGATGGCCAGCACCTGCCACGGCGAGACCCCCTGCTGGATCAGATACGCGACGCGGTGGGTGATCACGCGCGTCTTGCCCGAGCCCGCCCCGGCCAGCACCAGCAGCGGCCCGTCCACGTGCTGGACGGCACGGCGTTGGGGTTCGTTGAGGTTCGCAAGCAGGTCCAAGGGCTCTCTCCGCAGGGCACGACGGGCCACTATAGCGGCCCTCGCGCCGCCGACCAAGTCCCGCCGCGGAAGGGGGGCGGATTTTTGGGGCGTTACTAAACTCGCGCACCCAGAAGTCGATGAAACCATGGGGATTACCCCCCGGTAGCGAGTCAGGCGTATGGACATGAACACAACCGGAACCAAGGACGTCTTCACGACCGGCGAGGTGGCGAGGATCTGCCACGTCGCCCCGCGGACGGTCAGTAAGTGGTTTGACAGCGGCAAGTTGCGCGGGTATCGCATCCCCGGAAGCCGCGACCGGCGCATCCCCCTCGACAGCCTGCTGGCCTTCATGCGATCCCACGGGATTCCGCTGGACGGCATCGACGGCGGCGTCTGCCGCGTGCTGATCGTCGGCGACGGGCCCGTCGAGCAGGTCGCGACCATGATGAACGCCGCCGAGCAGTACGACGTCCGCACAGCCGCCAACGGCTTCGAGGCGGGCATCGTCGCCCAGCAGTTCCGCCCGCATGTGATTGTGCTGAACGTGGACGGGCGCGACGTCGAGGCGGCGGCGATCTGCCGGAATATCAAATCCAGCCCGTCGCTTCAGGGCACGCGCGTCATTGCCGTCACAGGCACGTCGGCCGTCCTGCGCGAGAACGAACTGCTCTCCTGCGGGTTCGACGCGTGCCTGATCAGCCCGTACACACCCTCGCAGCTTGCTGAGGTCATCGAGGGGGTTACCGACCTCTCAGATTGAGATCGAGTCAAGGTCCGGGTCGCCAGGAGGGCGTCCTTCGGGATGTCGGCGGCCCGGGCCGCCCCTGCCCGGGGCAGTGCAGCGGACACCGATCGGGGCCTTGCGCCCCGTCGGGCAAACGAGTCGGACGGCCGAGAGGTTCGGGCCGTCCGGCTCGTTCTACATCCGCCCCGCCGAAAAACTCCCCTTCCCTGCTTGCGTTCCCCGCCCGGTTGCCGATATAAAGAAAGGACAGAGAGACCCATGATTCGTCAGCACCACAGCTTGAGCCTGCTTCTACTCGCCGGGCTTCTGCTGCGCTGACGGATCGCGGATGGAATGACGGCTTTCCAGCCCCGCGATCAGGAGATTGCGGGGCTTTTTGTTGGCCCCGCGCGACCGCGACGGTCGAAAGAGCCTCCAGCGGGAACAACGATACAGGGAGTACGACGATGGGACAGGAACGAAACATCACGATCTTCGACACGACGCTTCGCGACGGCGAGCAGTCCCCCGGCTGCAGCATGAACCTGCCCGAGAAGCTGGAAGTCGCCCGGGCCCTGCAGTCGCTCGGCGTCGACGTGATCGAAGCAGGCTTCCCCATCGCCTCGCCCGGCGACTTCGAAGCCGTGAGGGCTGTCTCCGAGGAAATCGCCGACGCCACCGTCTGCGGACTGGCGCGGTGCGTGGACAAGGACATCCTCCGCGCCGCCGACGCCCTGAAGGCCGCCAAACGTCCCCGGATCCACGTGTTCTGCGCGACCAGCGAGATCCATCGCACGCACAAGCTCAAGCGGGCGAAGGAGGAAATCGTCCGCATGTCCGTCGAGGGCGTGAAACTCGCCAAGACCTTCACCGACGACGTCGAGTTCTCCCCCGAGGACGCCTCGCGGACCGAGTGGGACTTCCTGGTCGAGGTGGTGACGGCCGTCATCGAGGCCGGGGCGACGACGGTGAACATCCCCGACACGGTCGGCTACGCCATGCCCGCCGAGTTCGGCGACCTGATCCGCCATCTGAACGCGAACGTCCCGAACGTCGACCAGGCGGTGATCTCCGTGCACTGTCATAACGACCTCGGCATGGCGGTGGCGAATTCGCTGGCCGCCGTCCGGGCCGGGGCGGGGCAGGTCGAGTGCACCGTCAACGGCATCGGCGAGCGGGCGGGCAACGCCGCGCTGGAAGAGATCGTCATGTCCATCGGAACCCGCGCGGACTTCCTGAATGTCACCACGGGCGTCAGCACGCGCCGCATCTACCCGACCAGCCGCCTCGTCTCCTCCGTGACGGGGCTCACCGTGCAGCGGAACAAGGCCATCGTCGGCGAGAACGCCTTCGCCCACGAGGCGGGCATCCACCAGCACGGCATGCTCAGCAACCGCGAGACGTACGAGATCATGTCGCCCGAGGACATCGGCGTCCCGGCCAGTCGGCTGGTGCTGGGCAAGCACTCGGGGCGGCACGCGTTCAAGCAGCGCGTGGAGGCCCTCGGGTACGGCCTGTCCGACGAGCAGATCGACAAGGTCTTCGAGAAGTTCATCGCGCTGGCGGACAAGAAGAAGGAAGTGTACGACGAGGACATCGAGGCGCTGATCGACGAACAGATCGAGCGGGTCGCGGAAGTCTGGAAGCTCGACGGCGTCCAGACGACGGCCGGCTCGAAGGCGGTTCCGACCGCGACGGTCACGCTGACGAAGGAAGGCGAGTCCGTCACCGACGCCGCGATCGGCGACGGGCCCGTCGACGCCGTCTACGAAGCGATCCAGCGCATCACGGGCATCCCCCTGCGCCTGCGGGACTACGCGCTGCGGGCGATCACCAGCGGCAAGGACGCCCAGGGCGAGGTGACCATCGAGGTGGAATTCGAGAAGCGCCGCTTTCGTGCACGGGGCGTGAGCACCGACATCGTCGAGGCCTCCGCCCTGGCGTACCTCGCGGCGACCAACCGCGCCGCCACCTTCTCCGCCAACGGCGCCCCCAAGCCCGACCAGCCCTAGCGTCTGCCGCCCTACTCCAAGGGCTTCAGGACCAGGCCGGTGGCGACCTTGGGATAGAAGTACGTGCTCTTGTGGGGCATGGAGGCGCCGGCGAGGGCGTTGGCCTGCACGGCGGACAGCGGGGTCGACTGGAGGAAGACTGCCAACTGCGCCCGGCCGGATTCGCAGGCGGCCAGTGCGCTCATGCCGTCCGGCGTGTAGTCCACGAACAGGTCGTCGGTCCGCCACGGCGCGAGG
>CAZEJA010000062.1:6453-11020 GCA_964512215.1 uncultured Planctomycetaceae bacterium | reverse complement strand
AGGCGAAGGCCTGCTTTCATTCGGGTTTCACCTGGTCGGGCAGGTTGGTGAGGAGTTTCTTGGCGGTTCGCCCGGCGTCGGTCGTGCCGTAGAGTTCGGCGAGGGTGCCGAGGATCTGGCGGGCCTTGTCGTACATCTCGCTGTTGATGTACATCTCGGCCTTGCGGAGTTCCTTGGTGGCTTCGGCCTCCATCTCGGGCGAGGCGACGAGCTTGGAGGTGAACACCGACGTGGCGACCGTCACGGGCACGCCGTCGACGGTCGGCAGGGCCCATTCCCAGTTGGCGCCAATGGCCCGCATCTCCGTTTCCATCGCGAAGTGGAGCTTCTTGAGGGCGTCCTTTTCCTTGGTCATCGCGAGGCTGGCCAGGTTGCGGTCCTGCTTGACCGCTTCCAGGGCCTTCTTCTCGCTGGCGGCCTTGGCCTCCAGCTCCTTGATCTTCTTCTCCACTTCCTGGAGTTCCTTCTTGAGCGACTCGACCCGCTTCCTGACGCTGCGGTTGTGGCGCTCGATCTCGCGGCGGTACCGGTCCCGATCCTCCCGGTCGGAGTAGACGCGGTCGCGGGTGCTGCGGTAGTTGTTCTCCTCCCGGCGCCCCTGCGAACGGATCGAGGAGGCCCGGCTCTTGAGCTTCGAGAGTTCGGACGTATAAGGCGAGGTCTTCTTGGCCTGCTCGTTGTAGATCTTCTGCTTGGCGATGAGCTTTTCCTTGGCGGCTTCGACGCGCTTCTCGACCTCGTCCATGCGCGGGGCGTACTTGTCCTGGATCGTCGTCCGCTTGTCGTAGGACCGCTTGGCGTTCTGGTAGGCGATCGACAGCTTGCCCGCCTGCTTGAAGACGGGCTCGTTCTTGAGCGACGCGAGGTACTCCTTGAAGGCGGCCGGCACGCCCGCGGCGCGACTGTCTAGGTCCGCCCAGGCCATCAACTGCCCGAGGTTCGTCTGGATCGACGGGTCCTTCGGCTCGAGGCGCATCGCCTGGATATACACGTCCAGCGCCGCCAGCAGGTTGCTGTCGGCCGCGAAGCGGTACCCGCTCGTCGACAGGGCCAGCACGTTGCTCGTCTGCACGCTCCGCAGCGTGTCCGCGGGGGGATAGGCCTTGTGGATCAGCCCGAACTTCAGCATCTTCCGCAGGTAGGCGTCGAGCAGGTCCACGTTCTTGCCGTCGATGGCGCTGCCTTTCTCGTAGGCGACGACGGCGGCGTCGATGGTCATCGCCTCGCGGACGGCCTTGACGAACGGGGCGACGTCGGGCGCGGCGGCCGGAGCGGCCGGGGCGGGGTCGCTCTGGGCCCACGCGGCGGTCGAGAGGGACAGGACGCAGAGGAAAATCGCAATCGCTCGGAATCTCATCGTGTTTCTCCCATGGCGCGGCGTCTGCCGCAGCACACATTATACCGGATCGGGCAGGAGGGGGAAGCCCGTTGAAGGATTCCCCCGCGGGGAATCCCGGTGGTGTCGATCGGGGCGCCGGCGCGATATACTGGACGGGTTGCTTGCGGATCTTCAGTCTGTTCAGGAGCGCCGAATGAGACGGGTGAGTCGACGGGATATGCTCTTGTGGGCGGTCGCAGTGACCGCATGTGTTTCGCTCCCGCTTCAGGGCGCCGAGCAGTCCGGCGGGACGATCGCGGCCGGGACGAAATGGGCCACGCCGTACCACGTCATCGACAGCGGCCGGGACGGGCCCACGGTGGTGATCACGGGCGGCGTGCACGGCATCGAGCCGGCCGGGGCGCGGGCGGCGGGGCAGATGCGCTGGTGGACGATCACGCGGGGCAAGCTGGTAATCATCCCGCGCGTCAACGCACTCGCCCTCAAGGCGGTCAAGCGGGAGACGCCCGGGGCGGCCAAAGGGGAGGGCGATCTGAACCGCAACTTCCCGAAGGAAGGCGCCGACAAGCCCCGCGGCCCGCTCGCAGAGGCGATCTGGGCGTTCGTCGACAAACAGGATCCCGACTGGCTGCTCGACCTGCACGAGGGGATCAACTACCGGAAGCTCACGACCAAGTCGACGGGCGCGAGCCTCATTCGCATGCCGTCCGCCGCCGCCGACCCCGCCGCCAAGGCGATGCTCGCCGCCGTCAACGCCACGGTGGACGAGGACGATCACAAGCTCGTCGCCCTGCGCGGGGCTGCGAAGGGCTCGCTCGCCCGGGCGGCATTCCGCCGCCTGGGCGCGCAGGCGATGATCCTCGAGAGCTGCCGCAAGGACCACGTCTGGCGGCGGGCGAGGCAGCACCGGACGATGGTCCATTCTCTGCTGACGCGACTGAAGATGGTGGATGGCAGCGTCGACCGGATCATGCCTCCCACACCGCCCGCCGAGCGCCGCCAGAAGGGCATCGTGCACATCGCGATCTACAATGGACCGTCATCTTCGTCAACGGCGGCGACCATGCAAGGCGCCTGCCGCAGTGACGGAGTGCTCGTCGAACTGGTCGGGCCGCCCGAAATCCGCGCCGGCGTGCTGGCCGAGCAGTTCGACGTCGTGATCTTCCCCGGCGGCAGCGGGTCCGGGCAGGCGCGGGCCATCGGCGAGGATGGCAGCGACCGCGTCCGCGAGTTCGTGCGCGGGGGCGGGGGGTTCCTCGGCGTCTGCGCCGGGGCGTACCTCGCCACCAGCGAGTACACGTGGGGGCTGCGGATCCTCGACGCCCGCACCGTGGACCGCAAGCACTGGAAGCGCGGCACGGGCAACGTGAAGGTCGAACTGACGCCCGAAGGGCGGGAGATCTTCGGCGGCGAGGCGAAGCTGGACGTCCGCTACGCCAACGGCCCGCTGCTGGGACCGTTCGAGATGGACGAATTGGACGACTACACAACGCTGGCGCATTTCCGCACGGAGATTCGCAAGAACGATGCGCCCAAGGGCGTGATGCTGAACAGCCCGGCGATGATCGCGGGCGAGTGCGACCGCGGGCGCGTGATCGCGTGCAGCCCGCATCCGGAGAAGAACGAATCGCTGCACTACATCGTCCACCGGGCGATCCGCTGGCTGGCGCGGCGGCCGCTGACGGGATCGGGCAAGGCGACGGGGCAGTGAACGCCTCGGCGTGATGCGTGTGAAGGAGAGCGGGATGGCGCGGTGCACGACGCGACGCGATCTGCTGCGGGGGATGGGGGCGGCGATGGTCGGCGGGTCGGCGGTCGGGGGCGCGTTGGGCATGACGACGCCGAGAGGCAAGCCGCGAAACGGCAAGCCGAACGTGGTGCTGGTGATGACGGACGATCAGGGGTACGGGGACCTGTCGTGCCATGGGAATACGGTTCTCCGCACGCCGAACATCGACCGCCTGCACGCTCAGTGCGTGCGGATGACGAGCTTTCACGTCGACCCGACGTGCTCGCCCACGCGGGCGGCGCTGCTGACGGGCAGGTACTCGTCGCGCGTGGGGGTGTGGCATACGGTGATGGGGCGGCAACTGCTGCGGCGCGATGAGGTGACGATGGCGGATGTCTTCCGGGCGAGCGGGTACCGCACGGGCATCTTCGGCAAGTGGCATCTCGGGCACAACTACCCGTTCCGCCCGCAGGATCGCGGGTTCGACGAGTCGATCGTCCACCGCAGCGGGGCGATCGGGCAGGTCGGCGACTGGTGGGGGAACGATTACTTCGACGACACCTACCGGCGGAACGGGCGGCCGCGGAAGTTCGAGGGCTTCTGCACGGATGTCTGGTTCGACGAGGCGCTGAAGTTCATCCGGGCCGGCGGGGACAAGCCGTTCTTCGCGTACATCCCGACGAACACGCCGCATAAGCCGTGGAACGTCGCGGACAACTACAGCAAGCCCTACCGCGATCGCGGCGTGAAGAAGGACCTCGCCGACTTCTACGGGACAATCGCCAACATCGACGAGAACGTCGGCAGGCTCCTGAGGCGGCTGGACGAGTGGGGGCTGGCCGACAATACGATCCTGATCTTCATGACGGACAACGGTTCGTCGGGCGGGGGGTTCAACGCGGGCATGCGGAGCAGGAAGGGCGGCGAGTATGAGGGCGGGCACCGCGTGCCGTGCTTCATTCGCTTCCCGGGCGGGGGCATCGGCGGGGGGCGCGACGTGCCGCAGATCGCCGCCCACGTGGACCTGCTGCCGACGCTGATCGACCTGTGCGGCCTGTCGGCGCCGAAAGGAGTGGCGTTCGACGGCGCGAGCCTGGCGCCGCTGCTGACGGGGCGGGAGAAGGGCTGGCCGGCGCGGACGCTGGTGGTGCATTCGCAGCGGGTGGACTTCCCGCAGAAATGGCGCAAGAGCTGCGTGATGACCGACCGCTGGCGACTGATCAACGGCGCGGAACTCTACGACATCGCCGCCGACCCGTCGCAGAAGACCGACCTGGCGGGCAAGCATCCGGACGTGGTGAAGACACTCCGCGCGGTGTACGATCGCTGGTGGGCGGACATCTCCGGGCGATTCGACGAGTACTGCGAGGTCGTCCTGGGCGACGGGGAGGCGAACTGCGCGGAGTTGAACCTGATGGACTGGCACGGGCCCAACGGCGTGCGGACGGCGCAGTCGAAGTCCGACGCGGTTCGGGAGGGCATCGCCGCCAACGGGTTCT
>CAZEJA010000062.1:0-6442 GCA_964512215.1 uncultured Planctomycetaceae bacterium | reverse complement strand
GGGCGGTCGAATTCGCGCGGGCCGGGGCGTATGAGATCGAGCTGCGCCGCTGGCCGGCGGAGGTGGACAAACCCATCACCGCGGCAAGCCAGGGGGGAACGGCAATCCGCGCAAACATGGCAAGGCTGAGAGTTGGCGATGTGGATGTGACGAAGACGATTCCGCCCGGCGCGACGGCGATAATGTTCCAAGTGGAACATTCCGCGGGCAGGGCGCGTCTGCAGACGTGGCTGATCGACGGCGCGAAAGCGCCCCGCGGGGCGTACTTCGTGACGGTGAAACGCGTATTGAAGTGAATGCTTCGGGAGTTTGGGCATGAAGGCGAGCATGGATCGTCGCGGGTTCTTGAGGCGGCTGGGGATGGCGGCCGCGGGCACAGGGCTGGCGGGGCGGGCGTGGGCGATGTCGCGGCCGGCCGCGGCGCCGCGAAACGGCAAGCCGAATGTGATCCTGGTGATGACGGACGATCAGGGGTATGGCGACGTCGCGTGTCACGGGAATCCGCACATCAAGACGCCCGTGCAGGATCGTCTGTCGGCGGAGGGGTGTCGGTTTGAGCGGTTCTACGTCTGTCCCGTCTGTGCGCCGACGCGTGCGGGACTGATGACCGGACGGTACCACCTGCGGACGGGCGTGCATGGCGTGACCAAGGGCGAGGAGACGATGCGGGCGGATGAGGTCACGCTCGCCGACGCCCTCAAGGCGGCGGGCTACGCGACGGGGATGTTCGGCAAGTGGCACCTTGGCGAGTATTGGCCCTACGCGCCGCACGCGCGAGGCTTCGACCGGTTCGTGGGTTTCCGACTGGGGCACTGGAGCGAGTACTTCGACACCCGCCTGGAGCGGAACGGCGTGGCGTTCACGTCCAAGGGCTACATCACGGACTTTCTCACCGACGAGGCCCTTGGGTTCATCGAGGCAAATCGCGATCGTCCGTTCTTCTGTTACCTGCCCTACAACCCGCCGCACATGCCGTGGCAGGTGCCCGACCGCTATTGGCGGATGTACAAGGACGTCGAGGGCCTCACGCCCCAGGCGGCCTGCGCGTACGCGATGGTCACGAACATCGACGACAATCTCGCCCGCGTGTTGGCCAAGCTCGACGAGCTGAAGATCGCCCGCAACACGATCGTCCTGTTCCTGACCGACAACGGTCCGAACAGCGACCGCTACAACGCGGGCATGAAAGGCCGCAAGGGCAGCGTCAACGAAGGCGGCGTCCGCGTGCCGCTGTTCATCCGCTGGCCGGGCACGATCGAGGCGGGCACGAGCGTCGACCGCATCGCCGCCAACGTCGACCTGTTCCCGACGATCCTGGACATGTGCGGTGTGGAGATGCCCAGGACGAAACCGCAGGACGGGATGAGCTTGTGGCCGCTCATCAGCGGCAGGGCGTCCGCGAGGGATTGGGCGGACCGGATGCTGTTCTTCGCCCGCCGCCAGAAGGGCGCGGTGCGGACGCAGCGGTACCGGTTGGTCGCGGGCATCGGCAAGAACCGCAAGCCGTACGCCGCGCTGCACGACATCGTCGCCGACCCCGGCGAGAAGGTGAACATCGCCAAGGACAAGCCCGAGATCGCCCGCAAGCTGCACGACGCTTACAAGCTCTGGCGGGTACGGGTCGACAAGGAGTGCGGCTACGCCCCGCCGCCGATTCACGTGGGCTTCGACGAGGAGAACCCCGTCAAGCTGTCCGGCCCGCGGGCGCACTTCCACGAAGGGCTCGCGTACAAGGCGACGAAGGGCTACTCGAACGACTACATCACGGCGTGGACATCGACGAAGGCGTGGGCGCATTGGGAGATCGACGTCGTCCGCGCCGGGACGTACAGCGTCGCGCTGCGCTACCGCTGCCCCAAAGGCGACGAGGGCGCGAAGATCGAAGTCGCCGTCGGCGACTCCCGCACGATCGGGACGATCGTCAAACCGTTCTTCAAACCGCCCGGTCCCCAGCGCGACGTCATCGAACGCAGCGCCGTGGAAGTCATCGACGTCGAGTGGGCCCTCCAGCCGCTCGGCAGGCTCAAGCTCAAGAAAGGTCCAGCCCACCTGACCGTCAAAGCCCTCACGAAGCCCGGCCGGACCGTCATGGACCTCGAAGGCGTCGTCCTGAAGCGACTGAACTGACGGAAGGGAGAATGCGTCCATGAGGTCAACTGCAGCAGCGGTGGTTCTCGGTTTCCTCTGCAGCGTCACGCCTGCATCTTCCGGGCTGACCAGCATTGACACCGGCACCTACACCGTCGCCAAGGTCCGGACCGCGCGGTGGGCAGGTCGGTCCTGCATTATCGCGAGCACGTACCACGGGACCGTCCTCGCCATCTGGTACGACGGGAAGGTGCTGTGGAGCAACAAGCTGTCCGGGTTCATGAACCATGACCTCTGGTGCGACGATCTCACCGGCGACGGGAACGACGAGATACTGGCGGCGAACGCGGACGGGTCCGTCTACTGCCTGGATCACGCCGGGAAGCTCCTGTGGACGTTCAAGGCGAACGATGCGCCGATGTACTCCGTATGCGTGGTGAGCAAGGGCGGCGTCCCCTACGTCGCATGCGGCGGGTACGACAAGAGCTTCTGCTACGTCTCACGCTCGGGCAAGCTGGTCAGGAGAGTTCACTCCAGCACGTACTCGAAGGAGAGGACCTGGGGAAAAGGTCCGAAACGGATTCCGCCGAAGGGCATCCATTCCGTGAACTTCCTGCGACGCGTGCGCGCGAAAGACGGAAAGGAACTCCTTGTCGTGCACGGTGCTGTCTGGAGTGTTGGCAGCGGGCGCTGTCTGTATCTCTTCACGCCGCTTTCCGACACGCCGGACAGCACTCTCGATCTGCCCAGAGGCCTGTCCGTCGGGGACATGCGCGTTCGCGACACCGACGGGGACGGCGTCGATGAGATCCTGCTCGGCTCGACCAGCATGATCGATAATTCCACCTTCGCTACGGTGCATCCCGGCTCCGGCAAGCATCACGTATTCGCAATCGGGGAACAGAGATCGCTTCGGCGGAAGATCGACCGCTTCGGGTACCGCGTACTGCAACCGGAGCTGGTGCGCTGCCACGGCGGCGACAAGCTCATGCTGCTGTTCGGCTCGCGGATCATCCTCCTCGATCCCGACGTGCAGGGCAGCCGGGAGGCGGAGGTGCTGACGTGCCGGTACTCGTTCAATGACATGTGGCGGGATCCGCAGACGGAGAAGATCATCCTGGCAAGCGCTCAGAGCGGGGGAAGTTGCATTCATGTTCTCGACCCGACCGACCCCGGATGGAAGAAGGCGTACGAGGACCTTACGCCCCCGGGGAAGATCGCGGGGATCCTCAGGAACACGGACGCCCTCCGGAAGCAACTCGTCGCCTTCGCCAGGCCGCCCCGGGAGCGGGACCCGCTGGGGGTCTATCTCATGACGGAGCGCATACCGGATTCCCTCACCGGGCTCGTCGATTCGATCCGCAAGAACTCTCGCAGCCCTGTCTTCCTGAACGGGACGTTCGTGCGACACGGGGAGAAGTGGGACCGGTCGGCGATGGCGAGCGAGAAGTATAGAGACCGGCGCGACCGGCGGAAGCAGTACACCGCCACGAGTGACCAGATCGTCCCCCTCCTGAAATCCAGTCTGGAGGGCAGTCCCGGTGTGACCTACTGGGGCGGTCACGGCAATGACCCGTACATGATCAGCCTGGCCACGCAGAAGAAGATCATCGACGCCGCGAGGGGCAAGAAGGTTGTCACCATCTACCCGGAGTTGGAGGACCCCAGCGAGGATTTCGCTTTCGTCCTGAACGACCTCCTCTTCCCTCTGGCGGCGTACTGCAAGGGGCGGAACGCGAAGGTGTTCATCCGGAGTAAGCACCTGTTCTGGCAGACGGCGGTCCACGAGCCGATGTGGTCGCGCTTCCTGTCCGGCGAGTTCTCGGATGTGTTCGTTCCCTCCATGGAAGAGACCACCGACAAGACCATGGAACTGAGCCTCGCCTCCCGCATGGGCCTGTGGGCGAGCGGCGTGGTCGACGACTGGGGCGCCCGGTGCTCCAGAGACAACACGAGCTTCGACCGCCTGCGACAGCACTCCCACCAGATGCTCCCGAATCACTTCCTGCGGCAGCAGATCTACAGCGTCGCCAGCGGAGCGAGGTACCTCAACAACTTCCCCGTGGACCAGGAGTACATCAGTGTGCTCTGGAGCCTTATCGCCAAAGGCGCGTTGTACGTCCCGAAGCGCGAGGAGATCGTGAGCTTCTCGCCCGTTCACGTCAGCATGACCCGCCCGGACAAGCACTTCGCGGACGATGGGAACAACGTCAAGTGGACGCTCTTCTACGACGAGAAGTTCGAAAGGGATAACCCGTTCGTCTTCAGCAGGCTGAACGGTACCTGGCCGGGCGCGCCAGTCACCGAGTGGGACTTCTCGCGATACGCCGCCGGCGTGCGGGATCGCAGGCTCAACTACCTTCCCCCGTACCCCAACGGGATGGTGCTGATCACACCCGAGCAGAAGGGCAGGAGCAGGCTACTGCGAAGCATGCTTCATCCCCTGTACCGAGACATCCTCAAGGAATACGTGACCGACGGGAGGCACTACTACTCGCAGGATGGGAAGAAGAAGCATCCTGCCGACACCTGGTACAAGACGGTTCAGCGGGACATCGAGGAATCCGCGACGAAGGTCCCGCTCACCGTGTCGGGCAACGTTGCCTGGGTCGCCGCCGTCTCGTCTCCGAAGCACATCCGCCTGACGCTGGTGGACAGCGGGTACATCAACCCGGGCGCCAGGACGGCCGTCCTCACGTTTCACACGGTCACACCCGTCGGCGTCACCGACATTCTGAGCGGCAAGGGCATCCGCATCGACAAGGGAAGGACCGCACGGGTTCCCATCCCCTGCGGGCTGTTCCGCTTCCTCGACGTCGAGATCAAGGAATCGTTGCGGGAACAGCATAGATAGCGTAAACAAGGGATGCTCCCCTATCTGCCTATGAGGAACCCGCCCATGGACAGCAATAGTTCATCAGGATCCAATCGCCGCCAGTTCATCAAGTCGACCGTCGCCGCGACCTCTGCCGCAGCCGCATGGTCGATGACAGATGCCTCGATGGCCGCCCCCGCCATCAAGACAACCCAGCCCGACCCCAAAGGCTTCTTCACACTGGGCAAGCGTGATGATCACTGGTGGCTGATCACACCTGATGGCAAGCCTTTCTTCTCCGTCGGCCTGAATCACATCGATTCAGCCTCCATGCGGTACCCGGAGAACATCGACCTCTGGCGCAAGAAATACGGCGGCAGTGATCTGCGATGGATCAAGGAATCGGTCGCACCCAATCTCAAAGCATGGGGGTTCAATACCGTGGGGTGGGTGCAGGAAGTGTCCGTCAAACAGTGGCGTCATTCACGCTCCTTTACCCCGGATGAATACAAGGCGCTGGATATGCCGTACTGCCACATGCTGCCGTTCACGCAGTCGCATCAGTGGGAAAAGCATACAGTCCATTTTGATTTCATGAGTAAGGACTGGGAGCAGTGGTGCGAGTATGTGGCCCGCTCCAACTGCGCTGCGATGAGTGAAGACCGCAATCTGATCGGCTATTTCTACAGCGACTGTCCGACATGGAATCACTCTTTTGAGCGAAACAAGTGGCGCGGTCCCATCTTCGACCCGGATCGCTTGAAGACCGAAGCAGGCCGCAAGGAACTCACTGCCTTGGCCCGTCAGTATTACAGGACCACCCACGATGCAATTCGCCGCTACGACAAGCACCATCTGATTCTCGGCGACCGCTATGAAGCCAACCGGACACTCGCCATGGAGGTGGTGAACGCGGCAATGCCTTACGTCGACGTACTCAGCTTTCAGGATTTCCGTCATCCGGTGACACACTTGAAGGAGTGGTACGAGAAGACGGGCAAACCGGTGTTGCTGGCCGATGCGGCAAAGCCGTCAAAGAAAGTCCAGCACGATGGGTTCATCCCCAATGACGGCGCCTGGTATGCCAGCACACTGGAGGCACTGTTTGAAAACCCCGGCTGCGTCGGCTTTCACCTTTGCGGCGCCTATCAGCGCAATAAGGCACGGCTCAGAGGCCTGCTCGATGAGCATGAGAAGCCAGATCCGAAGAATGTGCCGCTGATGAAAGCCGCGAATGAGCGGATTCAGAAGAAGATGGCGAAGATGCGCGGCACGTAAGTGCCCTGTCCCCCAGTGAGTTAGAGGTGCAGGCGCCTTGATGGGCGTGGTGTCTTGGCGATGGGACGGAAGCAGGAGGGGCGTCCTTGAAATCCGGCGTCAGGCCACGGACAACACGCGGCCGAAGTACGCAGCACAGAGCTATGGTACCTACCTGTCGGCAGGCAGGTGCCACCCGCCGCGGGACCTTGAGCAATACTTACAACTGTGGTTCTCATCCCAAAGAGTTGGTTCGTTCGGGGCGTGGGGCGTCGCCGGGGA
>CAZEJA010000061.1:0-11041 GCA_964512215.1 uncultured Planctomycetaceae bacterium | reverse complement strand
GCGTTCTGAATGCATGTTGGGGGGTGCCACCTTCAAGCGGAGTCCCGACGGAGTCGGGACGCAGCTTGTGGGTGCTTCTGGGGGAGATCCGAGCCCGCACCCACAAGCGTGGCCCCGATTCCATCGGGCCCACGCTTGAAGGTGGCACCCGGGTCCTCTCGCTGACGATTCAGAACCCCCCGTCCATGCCGGCGTGGCTGTCCGGGGCGGCGGACTCGAAGCGGGTGATGTCGGCGCGGAACGTGAGATAGACGATGCCCGTCGGACCGTTCCGCTGCTTGGCGATGATGAGTTCGGTGATGTTCTTGGGGACGTAGTCGGCCTCGCCGCGATGGTAGTAGTCCTCGCAGTGCAGCAGCGAGACGACGTCGGCGTCCTGTTCGATCGATCCGCTCTCCCGCAGATCGCTCATCCGCGGGCGGTGCGTGGGCCGGTCGGTCGGTCCTCGGTTAAGCTGGGCGGCGCAGACGACGGGGATCTCCAGTTCCCGGGCGAGGGCCTTGATGCTCCGCGACATTTCGGTGATCTGTTCGTTGCGGTTGCTCGCGCGCCCGCTGTAGGTCATCAACTGCAGATAGTCGATGAAGATGCACTTCACTTCGTGGGCGGCGCAGAGGCGGCGTGCTTTCGCGCGGAGTTGCAGCGTCGTCAGCACGGGCGAATCGTCGATGAAGATCGGGGCCGACTCGAGATCGCCGGCGGCAAGCTGCAGTTTCGTCCAGTCTTCCGCGGAGATCATCCCGCGGCGCATCTGGCGGAGGTTGAACCTCGCGTGCGACGCCAGCAACCGCTGGGCGACCTGTTCCTTGGACATCTCCATCGAGAAGACCGCCACGGGCACCTTATCGATGACGGCCATGTGCTCGGCGACGTTCATCAGGATACTCGTCTTGCCCATCGACGGGCGGGCGGCCAGGATGATCATCTCCCCGTTCTGCAGGCCGCTCGTCAGTTCGTCGAGCTGGTCGTACCCGGTGCCCAGCCCCGTGACGATCTGCCCGTCCTGCTCCTGGAGCGTCTCGAACGTCTGCTGAAGCAGGCCCTTGAGCGTGACGGCTTCGTTGCCGATGTGCTCCTGGGCGATTTCGAAGACGCGTTCCTCGGCGCGGTCGACGATGATCGGCGCCTCGTCGCCGGCGTCGTAGGCTTCCTGGACGATCTCGGTTCCCGCGACGATCAACTCGCGGAGCATCGCCTTGTTGCGGACGATGTTGGCGTAGTATTCGGCGTTGGCCGCGGTGGGGACGCCCTCGGCGAGGCTGACGAGGTACTCGGTGCCCCCGACGCCCTCGATCTGCTTGCGGCGCGTGAGTTCTTCGCGGAGCGTGACGAGGTCGATGGGCTTGTTGGCCTCGCTCATCTCGACGAGCGTCTGGTAGACCAACTGGTGGGCGGGGCGGTAGAAGTGCTCGGGGCGGTTGATCTGGACGATGACGTCGACGCTGGGCGCGTGGAGGATCCGGGCGCCCCGCACGCCGACCGCGGCGGCGATTGCCTGGGGGGGCGTTCGCGGCGGGGGCCCCGGCGCGGCGGGGGCGTCGCTTCGCGGCGGATCCACCGAGCCACTCTGTGAAGGCGTGTCCAGGCTAGTCATGGCCGTTCCCGGCGGGCCGTTCGTCCCCGGCGCACCAGCGATAGGCCGGTGCGGCGGGGGCGATGCAACCACGTCCAACGTCTACTGTGTCGATCACTCCACGTCCGGTTTGCCCTCGTCGGCGGGCGTATCGACGGCGGTGTCGGCCTCCTCGGCCGGCGCGGCTTCGACGTCGCCTTCCTCGCCGGGCTCGCCCTCACCCTCATCGTCATGGATGGGCACGACCCAGACGTGGATCGTGGACTTGATGTCTTCGGCGAACCGGACCTCGATATCGTATTTATCCAGTCGCCGGATGGGTTCGTCAAGCTTGATGTTCTCGGGTTCGATGAAGATCTGCTGCTCGGCGAGAGCGGCGACCAGTTGGGCCGGTCCGATCGACCCGTAGAGGTGCCCTTCCTCGTTGGCGCGGGCGGCGAGAGTAATCTCCTTGCCCTGCAGCGCGTCGGCCTTGACCTCGAGTTCGGCCCGTTCCTTGGCGACCCGCTCGAGATAGGCGGCCTTCTCCGTTTCGATGGCCTTGATGTTGGCCTCGGTGGGCTCCACGGCCAGCAACTGCGGCAGAAGGTAGTTTCTCGCGTACCCGGGGCGGACCTCGACGACCTCGCCGACGTGCCCGAGCTTCGCTACGTTTGTCCTCAGAAGCACTTTCATGCTGATATCCTCGTTGCAGATTCCCTGCGTTGGATGCCGCTCAGCCCGTGTAGGGCAGCAGGGCCATGAACCGGGCGCGCTTGATCGCCCGCTGGCACGAGCGCTGATGCCGCGCACAGTTTCCGCTGCGCTTTCGGGAGAACATCTTGCCCTGCTGCGTGAGCATCTTGCCCAGGGCGCCGAATTCCTTGTAGTCCACTTCGCTGGTCTTTTCCCGGCAGAAGCGGCACTTCGCCTGCTCGCGGAAGCGTTTCTTCTTCTTCTTGGGTTTCCCCTTCGCGCCGCGACCTTTGCTCATGTCTCTTCGTCTGGCCATGTGTCCTCAATCCTCGATCTTCGTGCTGCCTTCTTCGTGCGAGGGTTCCGCGGTTCGGCGCTCGCTAGAAGGGAATGTCCTCCCCGCCGGGCTCGTCCATCGGCGGCGGGGGGGCGTAGTTGTTGTCTTGCGGCGGCGCGGACTGGGCCTGCGGACGGGGCGCCGAGTCGCTGCGCCCGCCTCCCAGGAACTGGAACCGCTCCACCACCACGATGTGCTTGCTTCGCTTCTGGCCGTCCTTGTCTTCCCAGCGGTCGTGCTGGAGACGCCCCTCGATGAGGATGGGGCTGCCCTTTCGCATGTACTGGTTCAGCGTTTCCGCCTGCTTGCCCCAGGCCGTGCAGTCGACAAAGCACGTCTCTTCTTTGTCTTTGTACTTGCGATTGATCGCCATCCCGAATTCCGCCAACGCCGTCTGGCTGTTGGGCAGATAGCGCAGTTGCGGATCGCGCGTCAGGTTGCCGGCCAGGATGACTCGGTTGTAGTTCGCCATGATCGATTGCTCCCTTCAACCTGCGCGGCGCCGCCGTTCCCAAGAGGAAGGCGCCGGGGCAGGGATTACGATTTCTCGGGCTCTTCCTCGGCGGGGGCTTCGGGGGCCTCGTCGGCGGGGGCTTCCGCGGGGGCTTCCACGGGGGCCGCGGGCGCTTCCTCAGCAGGCGCTTCCGGCGCCGCTTCCACCGGGGCCTCGGGCGTCGCTTCCGCAGGCGCTTCGGCCGCGGCCTTGGCCGGAACTTCGGGCGTCGCTTCGGCCGGGGCTTCCGGCGCTGCCTCCGCAGGCGCTTCGGCAGGGGCGGCCTCGGCGGCCGCTTCGGCCTCGGCGGCTGCTTCGGCTTCCTTGCGGCTGGCGGCGACGGCGGGCGTTTCGGCCGCGACCTGCTCGTCCGTCAGGTGATCCTTCCGCAGGATCATCGCCCGCAGGACGCGCTCATCCAGTTCGCACTCGTGCTCCAACTCCCCGACCCGCGAGGGGTCCAGCTTGAAGTACGCCAGCACGTATAGCCCGCGCTTGCGGCCGTGGATTTCGTACGCCAGGCGGCGTTCTTCCCACGGGTTCAACGCCAGCACGTCGGCTTCGGTCCGCTCGAACATCGTGCGGATGGGCTCGCTGGCCGTCTGGAAGTCCGGAATCCCGGCGTCGACCAGGAACATCCCTTCGTAGGTTTTCATTGTCTGACTCATTCGCTGCTTCCCGTCCTCTGCCACTACTGCTCTTGTCCCTTGCGGTTGTACGCGTTCATCACATAGGTCACGCCGCGGAAGACCCAATCTTCGACGGCGGCTGCAGCTATGTCGATCGTCTCGCCGATCAGCACGTCTTCATCCGGCGAGAACGTCTGCAGCACGTAGTCGGCCGCGTCCATCACGGGCGGAGGCGAGCCGATGCCCAGCCTCAGCCTCGCCACGTCGCTGCCGCCCATCACTCGCAGCACGTCGCTCAGTCCGTTGTGCCCGCCGGCCGATCCCTCCGCACGCATTCGCAACGCGCCCGGCGGGAGGGCCATGTCGTCCAGCACAATCAGCACGTCGTCCGGGCCGGCCTTGTAGAAGCCCAGCCACTGCTTCACGGCCCGTCCCGAGCAATTCATGTACGTCTGCGGCGTCAGCATGCGGACGCGACACGTCTCGTCGCCTCGCGTCGCCCGGGCGTCGTAGACCTTCCCGTCGAACGCCTCGCGGGGCGGATCCGCCTGCCAGCGGCCCGCCAGCGCCTCGACCACGCGGAAGCCCACGTTGTGGCGGGTTCCCGCGTAGCGTGAGCCCGGGTTTCCCAGGCCCACCACGTACTTCGTCTTGTGTTCGGTTTCGTCCTGCACGGCCCGTCACCGGGCCCCGCCCGCACGCCGGCGGCGCCGCGTTCGTTATTCGGAGGCCTCTTCGCCTTCCGCGCCTTCGTCTTCTTCCTTCTTCTCGCCGATGACCTCGGGCTCGGCGGCGCCTTCTTCTTCTTCCGCCGGGGCCTCTTGCTCTTCGGCGATCACGATCACCGTGCAGATCGTCGCGTCCGGCTCGTCCAGCAGCGTCGCGCCCTCGGGCAATTCCAGGTCGCCCATCGTCAGCGAGTCGCCCACGTTCAGGTCGTTGACCTGGATGCGGACGTCTTCGGGAATGCCCGTCACGATGCACTCGATGCGCACCTCATTCGCCGACTGCTGCAGCACGCCGCCGTCGGCGGCGCCTGCGGGCGTGCCTCGCAGCACGATCGGCACGGTCACCTCGACCCGCTCGTCGAGATTCACCCGCGTCAGGTCCACGTGCAGGACCACCTGCCCGTACGTGTCCCACTGGATGTCCTTGATCAGGACGTTCTCGGTCTTGCCTTCCAGGTCGATCTCCAGCAGGCGCTCGCCGTGATGCAGCGCCACGTTGAAGTCGTGCTCGCTGAGCGTCACGGAGAGGCAGTCCTTGCCGTGCCCGTAGATCACGCACGGGATCAGGCCCTGCTTGCGGATCGCGCGCGCCTTGCGCGTTCCCCGTTCGTTGCGCGGGGTCGCTTTCAACTGTGCTGACATCGTTCGTCTCCTCGGCCGCCGTCGCGATAGCGGAATTACCGGCCGGTGTCTATGGTGAACAAGCTGCTTACGGACTGATCGTTGTGAATTCGGTGAATCGCCTCGCCCATCAGTTCGGCGACGGACAGCACCGTGACCTTGCCGATGGATTCGCGTTTCTCGTCGTCGACGGGGATCGTGTCGGTGACGACGACCTCGTCGATGGGAGCATCCTGGAGTCGCGCCGCGGCCGGGCCGCACAGCACGCCGTGCGTGGCGCCGACGTAGATATGGCGGGCGCCTTCCTTCTTGCACAATTCGGCCGCCCCGCAGATCGTGCCCGCGGTCGAGATCATGTCGTCCATCATCAGCACGTCGCGGCCGGTGACCTCGCCGATCACGCGTCCGACTTCCACGTCCGTGCCGCTGGTGCGGCGCTTGTCGATGACGGCCAGGTCGCCGCCCAGGCGGTCGGCGTACACCTTCGCCCGCTTGGCGTTGCCGTGATCGGGGCTGACCAGCGTGAGGTCCTTCAGGTCCTTCCGGGCGAAGTACTGGCTGAGCACGGGTTCGGCGTAGAGGTTGTCGACGGGGATGTCGAAGAAGCCCTGAATCTGGGCGGCGTGCAGGTCGAGCGTCAGCACGCGGTCGGCGCCCGCGGTGGCAATCATGTTGGCCACCAGCTTGGCCGTGATGGGGACGCGGCCTTCATCCTTGCGGTCCTGGCGGGCGTAGCCGTAGTAGGGGATCACCGCGGTGATTCGCTCGGCCGACGCTCGGCGGGCGCAGTCGATGAAGATCAGCAGCTCCATGATGGCTTCATTGACCGGCTGGCAGGTGGATTGAATGAGGAACACATCCTGTCCGCGGACGTCGTCTTCCAGACGGACCATCAGCTCGCCGTCGGGGAAGGGCTCGTCGCGGACCCGTCCCAGGGGCACGCCGAGATACTCGCTGATCTTCCGCCCCAGGGGCAGATTGGCGCGTCCCGAAAACAGTTTCAGGTTCGTCATCCGACTATCCTCGTCTCGCCGTGGCCGCAGGTCGCTGCGGCGGGCACATTCGCATCTGCTCTACCCGGCCAGGACTCGAACCTGGAATGGGAGGACCAAAACCTCCTGTGTTACCAATTACACCACCGGGTAAGGTTGGCACAGGTCATGGTGATTCCCAGGCGGTCTTTCGGCGTTCGTGGTCGACCGACCGGGTGCAACGTGTCGCGGCGGAGGTTCGTCCGGAGGTCTGAGCGAACGGCCGCGACCTGGCTCGCCCATTCCCCGCCTGCAAGCGGGGGCACCCCGTGCGGACGACGAACGCCATCTCATCAGCACCGCAGTCTAGCAATTCCACCGGGAATGTCAATGCGAAATCGGTCGCGACCGGGGCGTCGCGGAAATGCTGAATGACGAATGTTGAATGCAGAATGAATGCCGAATGTCCAATGACAAAGCCGCTTCCCTGAAACGGGCGACCCATTCGACATTCCCCATTCGACATTCCTTCGACATTCAGCATTCAGCATTCGACATTTCGTGACAACGCCTTCTCCCCGCTCGGCGCCCGACCAATAAACGAAGCCCACGCCTCAGCATGGGCTTCCTTCGTGGCACGGCCTTCCTCCGCGAACGTTCGTCCGCCCGTGCTCTGTTTACGAGGTCGCTACGGGCGCTACTTGCTGCACCCGCAGCCTTTCGTCTTACTATGGGGTGCCTTGCAGCCCTCACAGTACCCCACATTCGGCAGCCCCGCGTACCCGTCGCACTTGGCGCAGTACTTGCCTTTGGGCTTCTCGCCGCACGAGCCGCACTGGGCCTTCTCCGCGAACAGAAACGCGTTGCACCCCTTGCAGTATGAACCCGCCTTGAACGTCTTGTCGCACGTGGCGCAGTGCACCTCGCCCGAGGCGCCCTTCACGGCGTTGCAGCTCTTGCAGAAATCCCCCGCCGTGCCCGGACAGCCGCAGCCGCCGGATACCTTCGTCCCATCCGTCTTGACGCCTGTGGTCTCACATCCCGCGACGACCACCCCCAATGCCGCACAGGCAACAGCCACAATTACGAGCCTTTTCATGACCAGCTCCTTCTTCCTGTATGCGGCAGGGACCGAACCGCGTTCCCTGTCGTCCGTCAGCGCATTCTAGGCGCGGACTCCCCGGAACAGGGCGAAAACGGAGAAGCGGGAAAACTCGGGAGCGGGGAAGCGTCAGGAGGCGGGGGGCTGCTCGACGGTAGCGAGGACCTCGCGGAGGATGTCGTCGGGGTCGGCGCCTTCGGCCTGGCCTTCGAAGGACAGGATCAGGCGGTGACGCAGGGCGGGCAGCGCGACGGCCTGCACGTCGGCGAAGGCGACGTTGGCGCGGTCCTGACGCAGGGCCTGAACCTTCGCAGCCAGCAGAATCGCCTGGGCGCCGCGGGGGCTTGACCCGTATCGCACGTACTTCCGCACGGCCTCGGGGGCAATGTCGCTGTCCGGGCGCGTGGCCAGGATCAACTGGGCGACGTACTGCTGCACGTGCGAGGCGGCGCCCACCTCGCGGACGACGCGGCGCATCTCGTCGCTCCGCGCCCCGGTGGCAGCCCCCGTCGCCTCCGGCACGTCGGCGCCCGTCGTGCGGGCCATGATCTCCACAAGCTGGTCCGCGTCGGGGGACAGCACGCGGATCTTGAAGAGGAACCGGTCCAGTTGGGCTTCCGGCAGGGGGTAGGTGCCTTCCATCTCCAGGGGGTTCTGGGTGGCGAGCACGAAGAACGGCTGGGGGAGCTTCCGCGTCTGGCGGGCGACGGAGACGGTCTGCTCCTGCATCGCTTCCAGGACGGCGGACTGAGTCTTGGGCGTCGCGCGGTTGATCTCGTCGGCGAGGATGAGGTTGGCGAAGATCGGTCCGCGCTGGAAGCGGAACTCCTTGCCGCCTTCTTCGTCGTCGATGACCACGTTCGTGCCCGTGATGTCGGCGGGCATGAGGTCGGGCGTGAACTGGATGCGGCTGAAGCTCAGGTCCAGCGCATCGGCGAGGGTGCGGACCAGCAGCGTCTTGCCCAGCCCGGGCACGCCCTCGAGCAGCGCATGCCCGCCGGACAGCAGGCAGGTGAGCACGTCATCGACAACCTGCTCGTGCCCGACGATGACCGCGCCGACCTGGGCGACGACCTCCGCATAGTCCGCGCGGAAAGCCGCAATCTGCTCGCCGAAGTCGATGGTGTCTTCGCTCTCGCCCATGTGGGCGCTCATTGTAATGACGCACTCGCCCCGCGAACAGCCCAAAAGCGCCGCTTGCGGCTTAGCAGAGAACAAAGCTCAGACGTTCCCCAATCCAAAGAACCGCGCCGCGTTGGCGGTCGTGAGTTCGGCGATCGCGTCGGGGGTGGTGTTTCGGACGTCCGCCAGGCAGGCGGCGACGTGGGCGACGTGGGCGGGCTCGTTGGTGCGGATCTTGCGGACGGGCTCGGGCGACAGGTAGGGGGCGTCGGTCTCGACGAGCAGCTTCTCGTCCGGTACGAAGGCGGCCGCGCTGCGGAGGTCATCGGCCCGCTTGAACGTCACGATGCCGGAGAAGCTGATCGTCGCGCCGATGTCCAGCGCCCGGCGGGCCTCGTCGGACGTCCCCGTGAAGGAATGGAACACCACGCGCGTGCCGTCGACGCCGGCCTCGCTCAGAATCGCCATCGTGTCGTCGAACGCTTCGCGCGTGTGGACCACGATGGCCTTGCCGATCCGCACGGCGAGGGCAAGCTGCTCGGCGAAGACGCGCCGCTGGTCCTCGCGCGGGGAGAAGTCGTAGTGGTAGTCCAGCCCGATCTCCCCGACCGCGACGTTCTCATCGCGGGAAGAAAGCTCTTCGAGCTGCGCGAGGTAGCCTTCGGCGACTTCCTTGGCTGCGTGCGGGTGAACGCCCGCCAGGCAGGATACGCCCTCATGCTCGCGGGCGAGCGCCAGCGCCGTGCGCGATTCGTGCAGGTCGCCGGCGGCACAGATCGCGGCGACCACGCCCGCGTCACGGGCCCGCTGCAGCACATCGGGGACCTGCTGGCGGAGTCGCCCGTGGGCGAGGTGACAATGTGTGTCGATCAGTTTCATGTCGGGCTCAGAACGCCTGCGGGATGTGCTTGATCTGCGGTTTTTCGTCCGGGCGGATCAGGACGGAGACGATGTCGAACCGCACGGCCAGTTCCGCGGCGTCGTGACGGGCGAGGTAGTAGTCGGCGACCTTCCGGATCCGGCGCTGCTTGTCGGCGTTGACGGCCGCTTCGGGGTCGGTGTAGCGGTCGCTGGAACGGGTCTTGACCTCGACGAACGCGATCGTCTCGCAGCCGAAGTCCTTGCGGGTGGAGGGGTCCAGGGCGATCAGGTCGATCTCCCCGGCGGGGCAGCGGTAGTTTCGTGCGAGGATCTTCATGCCCCGCTTGCGGAGTGCCCGCCGCGCGAGGTCCTCGCCGGTCCGGCCCAGGGGCTTGTTCCGCCCGAAGGGCCACACCGCCCTACTCCTCGGCGGCTTCGGCTGCGTCGGCCTCGGGGGCGGGCTCGTCGACAGGCGCCGCCTTGGACGGCGTGCGCTTGGCGTCTTTGAGTCGCGTCGCCTTACCGATGCGGTCGCGGAGGTAATACAGCTTCGCACGACGCACCTGGCCGCCGCGGACTACTTCCACGTTCGCGACCTTCGGGCTGTGGATCGGGAAGATCCGCTCGACGCCTTCGCGGTTGACGATGCGCCGCACCGTGAACGTCTCGCCGATCCCCGAGCCCCGTCGGGCGATCACCGTGCCCCGGAACAACTGGATGCGCTCTTTCTCGCCTTCGACGATCCGCACGTGCACGTTGACCGTGTCGCCGACGGCAAACTCGGGCAGGTCGGTCTTCAGGCTGGATTCGGCGGCCTTGTTCAGCAGTTCCTGACTCACGGTAATTCTCCCGGACCCGTTCGGCAGGGCGGTCAGCCCTCGTCGCCTTCGGTCCTGTTGCTCTGCTCGTACTCGTTCCACAGGTCAGGCCGCCGCTGCCGGGTTCGCAGTTCGGCCTGCTCGTTCCGCCACGCCGCGATCTTGGCGTGGTCACCGTTGAGGAGGATCTCCGGTACGGACCAGCCGCGATACTCCCGCGGCCTGGTGTACTGCGGATACTCCAGCAACCCGTCGCTGAAGGACTCCTCGTGCGTCGATTCCTCTTTGCCCAGCGCCCCGGGCAGCAGGCGGACGACCGCGTCGGTCACCGCCTTCGCCGCGACCTCCCCGCCGGACAGCACGAAGTCGCCGACGCTGACTTCCGCATCCGCCAGATGCCGGCGGATTCGCTCGTCGAAGCCTTCATAGTGCCCCGCCAGCAGGATCAGACGCTGCTCGCCCGCGAGCCGGGCGGCCGTCTCCTGGTCGAAGGGCCGACCTTGCGGGGTCAGCATCACCACCTTGCCCGCCTCGCCCTGTGTCCGGACGCTCTCGACGGCGTCGAAGACGGGCTGGCATTTCAGCACCATGCCCGGACCGCCGCCGAAGGGGGCGTCGTCGACCGATCCGTAGGAATCGGTTGCGAAATCGCGAATGTTCGTTACGTGGATCTCGACCAGCCCGCGCCCGATGGCCCGGCCGACAATGCTGGTGGCCACGAACCCATCGAACATCTCGGGAAACAGCGTGACAATGTCGATGCGGAGTGCCATCGCAAGCCCGGTCCGTTCGCCAGGGGCGGCGGGGTTACTTCCCGGCCGCGATGCCGTTTCTCGCCAGGATCTGCCGCACCGTGTCGCTGGGCTGGGCGCCGACGCCCAGCCAGTACTCGATCCGCTCGCGCTTGAGCGAGACCTGGTTCTCCGGCTCTTTCGCGTTCGGGTCGTACCAGCCAAGCTGCTCGATCACACGCCCGTCGCGGGGGTTGCGCCCCTCGATGGCGTTGATCCGGAAGAAGCTCCGGTGCCGCCGGCCCATTCGTTTCAGTCTCAACCTAACCACGCACTTACTCTCCAGACCACAGCCCCCGCTGCCCGATACGGGGCGGGGT
>CAZEJA010000060.1:0-11154 GCA_964512215.1 uncultured Planctomycetaceae bacterium | reverse complement strand
CGCAGGAAGCGATCGCGCCGGCGTGCGGGAGGTGTGTCCCGCGGGCAGGCCCGAAGGGCCGTGGGGGTTTTGCCGGGGGCGCTGCCCGAAGGGCGAGCCTCCGGATGTATGCCCTTCACGCGAGGAGCCCCGGCGGGGCGAAGGGATCGTGTTTCGCGCGGACCTTTCCATCGCCCCGTCAGGGCTCTGCTTCGGAAGCGCCGCACTCCGGGGCCTTCGGCCCCGGCTAAATCCCCGCCGGCCCGTCGGGCCGGATGACAACCGAACGACGGACCTCGTTACGCGACGGACTGCCCATCAGTAAGCCAGACCGCATGGCGACACTCTTTCTGAAAACGGCTCTAGCTGTCGTTCGGACGGTCACCGTCGCGCGACGGCGCGGGCGACGACGGCGGTCAGGAGGCGGTCGACGCCCGTTTGCAGGTCGGCCAGGGCGTCGCCGGGGACCTGCGCCGCGAGCTTGTCTTGCTGGATCCGGACGTAGGCGGCCGGCGTGGTCCGCTTGTCGCGGGCGTCGCCCGTTGCCGTGCCCAGAATCGCCCCGGTGCGACAGTCGACGAGGACGGCCTGCATGACGGTGCGATGCTCGACGACGTTGCCCGGCGCGACCCACAGGCCCACGAACGTCCAGTACAGGGCGGCGGCGTCATTGAAGTTGTCCACCGAACTGTCCGCCTGCATGTAGACGAGCAGCAGTTCGCAGTGCAGTCTGGCGGCCGCCACGCGGAGCGAATGCAGCGTCATCCGCTCGGCCCGCATGGAATCGCTCATCGCGAGGTTCGAGATCGGCTGCACGCCGCGGACGTGCGGCTGGGCGGAGACGATCTTCTCCCACGCGGCCAGTTCATCCGCACCGATCCGTTCGAGGTACGGCTGGTAGCCCGAGCAGCGGCTGTCGAGCTTCGCCACGGCCAGGGCGGTCGGCAGCTTCGCCCTCACGTCCACGTCGAGCAGGCGGGCGATGTCGCCGTCGGTCATGGCCTTCTCCAGACGGCTGACCTGCCGGGGATCGTTGATCAGTCCCGATCGCTCCATTGCGACGAGAGGGGCGGCGAGGGCGCGGTGCGTGGCGCAGCCTCCCGCGAGCATCATCAACGAGGTCAGGACAAGCAGTGCGGTCTGTCTCATGGGCGTCTCCTTCGGGTGCGTGGTTTCCCTTGGATATCCCCCGCCGGGCGGTCTGCGCAGATTTTCGGGCGGGCGGTTGACGGTTGCGGCGAGTTTGGGGGAGAATCGACCCGCGAACGGGGCATCCATGAACGACGACGATCTGCAATTGATCTCGCAGTGCCGCCGGGGCGAGCCGGCCGCCTTCGATGCGCTCTACGCCGCCCACGCCGGGCGCGTGAAGGCCTACTTCCTCCGCAGCGGTTTCGTCGACGCGGCGGCCGACGACTGCACGCAGGAGACGTTCGTCCGCGCGTTCCGTTCGCTGGCGACGTACACGGCCTCGCGCGGGGCGTTCCGCACGTGGCTGGGGGCGATCGCCCGGAACGTCACGCGGAAGCAGTGGTCGCGCCGCACCGCGCCGGCGGCGTTCGACCCGGACCTGGTCGACGAGATGTTCGCCGGAGGGGAGAATCCGGGCGAGACCGTGCAATCCCGCGAGGAAACCGACGCCGTGCGGGGCTGCGTCGACGCCCTGGACGAGCCGCTGCGCCGGATCGTGCGCCTCCGCTACGTCGAGGGGCGGACGACGCGGAGCATCGCCGACGCCGTCGACCTGCCCGAAGCGACGGTGCGATCGCGCCTGGACACGGCGCGGGACGAGATCCGCCGCTGCCT
The DNA here is from genome assembly GCA_964512215.1 of uncultured Planctomycetaceae bacterium. GTDB lineage: Bacteria > Planctomycetota > Phycisphaerae > SM23-33 > SM23-33 > CAZEJA01. The sequence continues at coordinate 9,369 of CAZEJA010000060.1, read as the reverse complement.
GGGCTCGAAAGGAATTCTGGAATAGTTCGCCCCGCCCCTGCGCGGGTGCGAGGCAGGCGGGTATAAGGAAACGGACGATGACTGCGGATACGAACAACTCGAACGACCGCGTGGAGGGGATGCTGCGGAGGTGGGGCGCCGACGAGGCGGCCCGCACCACGCCCGTCCCCGTCGCGCCCGGGCGACCCGTGCGCCGGAAGCGTCGCCCCTCCCCCGTCTGGCGGTGGGTGCCCCTGGCGGCTGCGGCGATGCTGACGCTGGCCGCGGCAGGACTGTTCGTCGCCTCGCTGGGCGAGCGGTCGGCCGCCGAGCGGACGGCCACCGAGGACCGCGCCGAACTCGAACGTGTGCGAGATGCCCTCGGCAAGGCCAACGCGGCGCTCGCGACGGCGGCGGCCCAGCGTGACGCCTCCCGCGAGGAATCTCGCAAGCAAGCCGACCGCGCGACGCAGGCTGAGGCCCGCGCTGCGAGCCTTCAGAAGCTCCTGGACGGCAGCAGCGGGAGCCTGACGGAAGCGACGAAGCTGGTCGCGTCGCTGCAGAAGTCGCTCGACGCGAAGGGCAGGCAGATCGAGGACCTGTCGACAAAGGTCTCGTCGCTGGAGGGGAAGGTCGCCGCAGCCGACAAGGCCCTCGCGGAGGCCCGCAAGAAGGGCCAGATGGACCCGTCCCGGCAGGCCGCCGTGATGGAGGAACTGAACCGGATGCGCGACATGCACGGGCGCGCGATGGCGGCCGAGCGGAAGGCCCGCGCCGACCTGCAGATCGCGGAGACCCGGCGGCAGGCGATGTGGGCGGACTTCCAGCGTGCGTATCTGTCGGCCGCCGCGCCGGGGGACGTGGGCCTCGCGGCGCGGCAGGCGGCCGCCCGGCGCAGCAGGTTGGTCAAGCGCTGCGGGGCGCTGCGGCGGGCCGTCACCAGCGAGCCGACGCGGAAGCTGTTCGACAAACTCGAGGCCGTCCTGACGCGCCTGGACCTGCTGGACCCCTACGGGCCCGGTTCCGTCAGATCGTTCACGACGATGGTGCGAGGCGGCGGGCTGCTCGGGGAGATCGACACCGCCCTGACCAGCCAGACGATGACCAACGACGTGCGGGCGTGGCTGTTCGAGGCCCGCGCCGTGCTCATGGGAGCCGACCGTGTGGGATAGCGTGAAGACCTCCATTCCGATCCTCGCCCTGATGGCGCTGGGCGGATGCGCCGCCGCGGAGTTCGCGGGCACACAGATCTCCCCGCCGGGCGCCCGTGCCCTGCCGAAGGTGGCCACCGTCGCGGCTGCGCCCGGAGACGTCGCCGCCCTGGACCGCGCCGTCACGCTGATCACGGAACTCAAGTACAGCGAGGCCGCCGCGATCCTGGCCGGCCTTCGCCCGCGTCTGGACGCCGCCAACGACCGCGTGCGCGCGGGGGAGGCGACGTTCTGGCAGGGATACTGTCATGAGAAGCGGGGGACGGCGCCGGCCGCGATCGAGTTGTATCGGCTGACCGTCCGCGACTATGCGGAGACTCCCGCAGCGAAGCGCGCCCAGGAACGTCTGGCGGACCTGGAGTGGCCCGAAGGGGGCGGGCCCTGACGTCGCTTACGCGCCGGGGCCCGACGGGGTGATCGTCAGGGGGAAGCACTGCATCTTCGGGAAGGCCTCGCCGATCTTCGCCATGGCCTCGTCGCGGTCGGCGGCGCTGCGGGCGACGAACTGCGCCGTCCCGTCGCCCTGGCTGCCGACGCCCTTGCCCCCGTACACGTGCTCGGCGATCGCGTCGAACGCGAGCAACTCGTGCAGCAGCGGACTGGCAAGCTGGTCGGGACTGTATGGCGCGACGCCCCGGTCGAAATTCTCCTGCGCCTCCGTCATCAGGCGCCCCATCTGCTCGGCGTCGCCGGCGTTCAGGGCGCGGTAGACGCGACGGACGATGCGCTCGTTCGATTCCCCCAGCGCCTGGCGGAGGTCCTTGCTCTCGAGGTACGCGCCCCGAAGGTCGCCGAGGATCCGGACCGTGTCCTTCTTGCCGGCCAAGTCCACGAAGAACAGGTCGATTCGCCCGCCGGGGAAGGCGGGCTCGACGCGGATGTCCGACTTGTCGAACGTCAGCAGCACCGGCGTCTTGCCGTAGATGCACGCCTGGTCCATCCGCCCGCACTGGCTGCCGGTGAGTCTCTCGCCCAGGTAGGCGATCTCCATCAGCTCGTGCGGGAACAGGCCCAACTGGTAGGCCGCGTCGAACGCCTTGGCGACGAGGATGCAGACGGCCGCCGAACTGGACACGCCCTTCTTGAGCGGCAGGTCCATCGCGGTGATGTGCAGATCGATCCCGCCCGTGACGCCGTCGCAAGGGAGCATCTCGTGGGCGACGCCCGCGCAGTAGCGGAAGAACTCATCCCGGTCCCCAGCGGCGGCCAGCAGACTGTCCTCCGTGAAGGGGCAGTTCATCCGTCTTGTCCGCCCCGTCGACCGCCCCGTCTCGTCGGCGACCAGCGTCTCGACCACAAAGTCGCCCGCCGCCCGCGCCGTCGCGGACAACCCCTGGTCCGTGCCCACGACGAGGCAGAATCCCCGGTGTTTGCCGAACTCGCCCGCCCAGTCGCTGTGCTCGCCGAACAGGCAGATACGCCCGGGCACGAAAAGATCAACGGCGCTGCTGTCCACGATAGTCTCCCTGGCCCTGGCCGGGCCGGACGCCCGGGCTCTCCCGGCCGCCGAGACCCATTATGCTCCAAGGAGGGGAATCTGACAAGACCCGTAGATCGCGGCGGGCTTGACCCGACCGTGCGCGGTCCCTACCATGCGGGCCGGACATCCGGAACCATGAAGATCCGCCCCTACCAACTTTCGCTGCTGGAACTCGATGCGTTCTCGCTGGCCGGCTACAGCGTGGCCGGCGAGGAATCCGTCATCGTCGCGCCGGAACTGGACTGCTGCTTCGACATCGGCAAGTGCCCGCGCGAGGCGCTGGCGGTCAATCACGTGCTGCTGACGCACGGGCACATGGACCACGTCGCGGGACTGCCCTACTACTTCGCCCAGCGCGATTTCCAGGGCATCGCGAACGGCAAGGCCCTCGTCCCCGCCAACCTGGTCGGTCCGCTGGAAGACCTGATGGCCGCGTGGGGGCGCGTCGAGGGGCACGTCCCGCCACACGAGTTCGTGGGCATGCAGGCGGGGGAGGACTACGAAATCCGCCGGGGCCTGCTCGCCCGGGCGTTTCCCACGAACCACGTTCGCGGCTCCGTGGGCTTCTCGGTGATCGAGGTGCGGAACAAGCTCAGGCAGCAGTACGTCGGCCTGACGGGCCCGCAGATCGTGGAGTTGAAGAACAAGGGCGTGGAGATCACCGACCGCACGGAAGTGCCGCTGGTGGCGTACCTGGGCGACACCGGCCCGGCCGACTACGCGTCTCTTCCCTGCGTCGCCGACGCCAAGGCGCTGCTGATCGAGTGCACGTTCTTCGAAGGCGAGCACAAGAGCCGGGCCCGCGCGGGGCGACACCTGCACGTCGCCCAACTCCCGGAGATCCTCCGAGACATGCGAAACGAACGCATCATCATCGTCCACGTGACGCGCCGCACGAACATGTCCCTGGCCAGGCGGATGCTGCGGGACACGCTGCCGGGCGACACGCTGGAACGGATCACGTTCCTCATGAGCCGCAAGTACATCGAGGAAGATTGACCGATTCGCCCCGGGTGAATTGACGTGGGGGGGCAAAACCGGAATAATGGATGGTTCGATGATCCGGTTAACTACATGGCTGCTGGTGGTCGCGTCGGTGTCCGGGTGTACGCTGAGCCAGTACGCCCGCCAGGCCGATCGCGCGGCCTATGGGACGATCTCGGCCGGACAGCAGGCGTCGCTCGGGTCGAAGCCGGCGTTCGACGTGGGCTACCGCCCGCTGCCGGCGCAGAAGGCGACTCTCCACGTCGGCGGCAAGAGCATTCCCCTCGCCGGCGGGACGCCCGTCAAGCTCACGCTCGCCGAAGCGCTGGAAGTCGCCTGCCGCAACAGCCGCTCCTTCCAGAATCGCAAGGAAGCGCTGTACACGCAGGGACTGGCGCTGGCCAACGAGCGGCGGTCCTGGACCGCGCCCCTGCTTGGCGGGTCGGCCGACGCCGAAGAGTTCTGGTCGCGGACGGGCAACGCGGGCGACACCACCAAGTCCTCCACCGCCTCGGTCGGGCCGACGCTGACGCAGCGACTCGCCCACGGCGGCGTGCTCGCGCTGGCGGCGACGCTGGACTTCGCGACGGACTTCCTGGGTTCGCAGAGCACGGTGGTCGGCTCGCTGCTGGAGGCGAACTTCACCCAGCCGCTGCTGCGCGGGGCGTGGCGGAACTTCGCCTACGAGGAACTCTACCGTCTCGAGCGGGATTTCCTGTTCGCCGTGTTCGACTACGAGCGGTTCACGCAGACCTTCGCCGCCGACATCGTGCGCCGATATTACAGTGTCCTGCAGCAGCGCGACCTGCTGGAGAACGAGCAGGCGAACATCGAGCGACTCAAGGAGACGCTGGCGCTGACGCGCGTGCTGGTCGAGGGCGGGCAGGTCTCGCCCATTCAGCAGGACCAGGCCGAGCAGAACCTGCTGGACGCCCAGATCCGCTTTCAGCGGAACCAGCAGAACTACCGCGACGGGTTGGACCAGTTCAAGCTCACGCTGGGCCTGCCCATGTCGGCGGGCGTGGAGGTGGACTACCCCGGCGCGCTGGAGCGTCTCAAGGGCGTGGGCCCCAAGGCGATCGGGTTCCAGGAGAGCGAAGCCATCGGCGTGGCCCTGACGGTGCGCCCGGACCTGCTGACGCAGAAGGCGGCCGTTCGGGACGCGGACCGCAACGTGGAGATCGCCGCCGACGCGTTCCTGCCCCAGCTCGATCTGGAACTGGGCATCAGCGCCGCGGGCACCGAACCCCACAAGCCCGGGCGAATCCAGCTCGACGAGCACACGCGGACGGCGAGGCTGACGTTCCAGTATGACATCGACCAGACAGACAACCGCGACGCCTACCGCAACGCGATGATCGCCCGCAGCCGCGCCGAGCGGGACCTGGCGGAATTTACCGACGGCGTGCGCCTGGCGGTGCGTCAGACGTACCGGTCGCTGCTGCAGTCGCGGCGGAGTTACGAGCTTCAGGTGCGGAACGTCGAGATCGCCCAGCGCCGCCGCAAGCTGGCGGCCCTGCAGCAGAAGGACGGCGAGGCGTCCGCCCGGGACGTACTGGAAGCGGAGGAGGCGCTGCGGTCGGCCCAGAACGGGCTGACCAATGCGCTGATCAGCTATACGACAACGCGCCTGGTGTTCCTGGCCGATCTGGGCATGCTGGGGGTGGACGAGAAAGGGCAGATTCATGAGCGGGCCAAGCCCTCTACATTCGAGCGAATCCAGCAGCGATATCCGTACGTCGCCGACGAGGAGTGATCCTCGCGGGTTCGTGTTGCGGAACTGGCTGTGGCTGGCCGTGTTGCTGCTGGTGGCCGGCGCGGCGACGGCCGGTGCGATCTGGTGGCGTCCGGCGAGGTCCGCGACCGCGCGCAGCCTGGGCCCGACCGCCGAGGTCACGCGCGGCGAGATGGTCGTGACCATGAACGTGGGCGGGGAGCTGCGCGCCGACAGCCGGACGGTGATCTCCAACGAGCTGCGCTGGCCGGTCGTGATCCAGGAAGTGGTCGCCGAAGGAACGCTCGTCAAGGAAGGCGACACCATCGTCCAGTTCGAGTGCCGCGAACTCACCGACGCGATCACGCAGCAGGAACTCAACCTGACGTCGGCGGAGAACACCCACACCCAGGCCTACGAGAACCTCCAGTTGCGCCGCAAGGAGCTGGACAACAAGGTTCGCAAGGCCGAGCAGGCCGTCGTCGATGCCGACGAAGACCAGAGGCGGTACGTGGAGGGCGACTGGCCGGTCGAGAAGAATGAAGCCGACGCCGCCATCCAGATCGCCCAGCGCGACCTGGCGCTGGCGAAGGCAACGCTCGAGTTCAAGCTGAAGGTCAACGAGGACAAGGAACTCAACAGCCCCTACAGCGCCAACGAGATCGAAGCCGAGAAGCTCGGCGTGCAGCGTCTGGAGTTGTCGCTGGAAAGGGCCCAGTCGAGCAAGATGATCCTGCTGAAGTACGCGAACCCGCGTCAGATCCGCAAGCTGAAGATGGGTGTCGAGGATGCCAAGCTCGACCTGGAGCGGACGCGCCTGGAAGCGAAGACGCAGCTCCGCGTCGCCGAGGCTGCCGAGGCCGCCGCCGAGGCCAAGCTGGAGATGCAGAAGGAAAGGCTGACCGAGTACCAGGAGGACGAGGGCAAGCTGCTCGTCAAGGCCGAGCGGACAGGACTGGTGGTGTACGACACGGGCGGATCGAGGTGGCAGCCCAGCCAGGTGACGATCGAGGTCGGAGCCCGGGTCAACTCGCGTCAGCAGCTCATGATCATCCCGGACATGGATTCGCTGCTCGTGCGCGTGCGCGTATACGAATCGATGATCGACCAGGTCAAGGTGGGGCAGAAGGCGTTCATTCACCTGGAAGTCCGGGGCGACGTGACCCTGACGGGTACGGTCGCCCGTGTAGCCGTCCTGCCTGACAGCCAGGACCACTGGTCGCGTTCGGCGGTCAAGGTCTATAAGGTTCACATCGAGTTTGATGAACCGGTGTCAACGCTGAACCTCAAGCCCGGCATGACGGCCAAGGTGGAACTGGAGGTAGCCCGCCTGGACAACGTCCTGACCGTGCCTGTCGCCGCCGTCCATTCCCGAGGCAAGCAGGCGTATTGCTGGCGCGTCGAGGGCGGCGAGGCCAGGGCTGTCCCCGTCCTGGTCGGGCGGATGAACGAGCGCCGCGTCGAGATCCGCGGCGGGCTCAGCGCCGATGACGTCATCCTGCTCGTTCCTCCCGATGCGGGCGAGGAAGCGGACCAGGAGGAAGGCAAGGAGGACGGGGAAGGGACTCCGCCCGGGGGCAAGACCGGCATGAAGGCGCCGAAAGGCGGGCGGCCGAGCGGCGGCAAACCGTCCGGCGGGGGCAGGGGGCGACGATAGGTGGACGAACTCGTTCGACTGGACAACCTCTGGAAGATCTACTGGGTCGGCCCGGACGGGGTATCCGCCCTGCGCGGGATCACTCTGAACATCTCCGCGGGCGAGTACGTCGCCATCATGGGGCACAGCGGCTCGGGCAAGAGCACGCTGCTGAACCTGCTGGGCTGCCTCGATCGCCCCACCGACGGCAGCTATCACCTGGGCGGCGACGACGTCTCGGAGATGTCCGACGCCCAGCTCAGCGACATCCGCAACCAGCGGATCGGGTTCGTCTTCCAGAGCTTCAACCTGATCTCCGGGCTGACGACGGCCCAGAACATCGAAGTGCCCCTGTTCTACCAGGGCATGCCGCAGTGGCAGCGTCGCTCGCGCAGCCGGGAGATGGGCGAGCTGGTGGGCCTGGGCGATCGCCTGAATCACCGCCCTTCGGAGCTGTCCGGCGGGCAGCAGCAGCGCGTCGCGCTGGCGCGGGCGCTGGCGAACAGTCCGCTGATCATCCTCGCCGACGAACCCACGGGGAATCTGGACACCGACACAACGCACGAGATCCTCGATCTGTTTGAGGAGATTCACGCCCAGGGGCGGACGATCATCATGGTCACGCACGAGCATGACGTCGCCGAACGGGCGGGGCGCGTGATCTGGCTGGCCGACGGCCAGGTCCAATCCGACGCGCCGCAGGCGCCGGCGGGGGCGACGCCATGAAGGCGGTCTACAAAGCCGGCGATATCGTCCGCCTGGGACTTCGCAGCCTGCTGTTGCACAAGGTGCGAAGCGTCCTGACGGCCGTCGGGATAGTCTGCGGCGTCTGCAGCGTCATCGTCATGCTCGCGATCAACGAGGGCGCCGCCCAGAAGGCGCAGAAGTACCTGCGGGAACTCGGCAGCGACAACATCATCCTCCGCGCCGTCAAGCCCCCCGCCGACGCGGCCAACACCGCCGGAAGCCTGGTGCTGGAATACGGGATCACGCACAACGACATGGAGCGCCTGCGGAGCAACATGCCCGGCGTGAAGCGCGAGGTCAGCGTCCGCATGATCCGCGTCAAGAGCTACGCGAACGGCAAGGATCAGCCGTGCGTCATCCTCGCGACCGGCCCGGCCCTGGCGGACGTGGCGCGAATGAACATGGCCTCCGGGCGATTCATCACAGCCGCGGACATGCTTCGCCGGCGGACCTATTGTGTGATTACACAGGACTTCGCCCGGCGGATCTTCGCGTTCTATGATCCGCTGGGGCAGATTATTCGCGTGGACGGGCAGCCCTATACGATCGTCGGCGTGCTCCGCAAGCTGCCCGAACTGCTCAAGGGGCTGGGCAGTGAGGAGAACACGATGTTCATTCCCCGATCCACCGCCGACAGCCGGTTCGGGGAAATCGACTTCTCGCGGCGCCCGGGCAGCTTCACCGCGGAGAAGGTCGAGGTCAGCCTCGCCGTCTTCCAGATGGCCGACGAGCAGCGCGTCCTCGACGGCGGGAAGATCGCCAACCACCTGCTGCAGCGCTACCACGCCTCGATGGACTACGCCGTCGAGGTGCCCATCGAGAAGATCCAGCAGCTTAAGAGGCAGCGGCGCCAGTGGAACATCACGTTCTTCTCGATCGCCGCCGTCTCGCTCGTCGTCGGGGGCATCGGCATCGTCAACATCATGCTCGCGTCGGTCACCGAGCGGACGCGGGAGATCGGCGTCCGCCGCGCGATGGGCGCCAAACGGCGCGACATCGTCGTGCAGTTCCTCGTCGAGGCGATGGCCCTGACGACCGTCGGCGGGATCGCGGGGGTGGGCGTCGGCATCCTCCTGCCGAAATGGATGGAAAGCTTCGTCGCCGACCTGGACACCGTCGTCCTGCCCGCGACGCTCATCCTGCCCTTCGCGATGGCCGTCGCGGAAGGACTCGTCGCGGGCATCTACCCCGCCTACCGCGCCGCCTACCTCGACCCCATCGAAGCCCTGCGACACGAGTAAAGGGAAATGGGGCGGGCTCCGCAGCGCCAGCGCAGGTGCCTGTCCCTGTTCTACGAGGCGCCCCCCTTGGGCGCCGAGGCCCGCAGGACCTGACCTTCTCTCGTGCGGCGCCGGGCCCGTTGCCCGTTGCCCGTTGCCGGAAAACGGGGACAGTCCCGGACAGCGGGACAGTCCCCATTTTCCTCTACTTCTTCTGCGGAACGGTGTCGATGAGGCCGACGTCGATATATTGCCCGCCTCGGGTCTGCTTGCAGTGGACGGCGAGGACGTTCGTGCCGCCGATTCTCAGCGCCGCCCGCGCTTCCTTGCTGATCTTCGCCGGTTCGTAGGCCGACTTGAACGCCGTCAGCTTGGAAGCGCGGGCGGCGCTGAGAATC
>CAZEJA010000059.1:3621-11178 GCA_964512215.1 uncultured Planctomycetaceae bacterium | reverse complement strand
GTGCCAGAACCGCGCGTACAGCAGGTGCAGCACGGCGTGCTCGGCCCCGCCGACGTACAGGTCCACGCCGCCCGGGGCGTTGGACTCGGTCGGCTTCATCCAGTAGTTCTGGACGCCTGGATCGCAGAAGATTTCGTCGTTCGTCGGGTCCAGGTAGCGCAGGTAGTACCAGCACGAGCCCGCCCACTGGGGCATCGTGTTCAACTCGCGCGTCGCGGGCCCGCCGCACGCGGGGCAGGTCGTATTCACCCAGTTCTCCGCCTTGCCCAACGGCGGAGACGGCAGGGCCTCGGGATCGTCGCTGGCCGCCGGGGTGAAGTCGTCCATCTCGGGCAGTTCCAGCGGGAGTTGGTCTTCCGGCAGGCCCACCGTGCCGCACGCGTCACAGTGAACGATCGGGAACGGTTCGCCCCAGTATCGCTGGCGGCTGAACAGCCAGTCGCGGAGCTTGTAGTTCACCGCCCCCTGTCCCAGCCCGTTGTCCTCCAGCCACGCGGTGATCTTCTCCTTGAACTCCGCCGTCGTCAGCCCGGTATAGACGTCGGAATTGACCGCGACACCGTCATCGACGTAGCCGCGCCAGTCGACGCCCTCGGGGGGCTCGACCACCTGGACGATCGGCAGGTCGAACGTCTCCGCGAATTCGAAGTCGCGCGTGTCGTGCGCGGGCACGGCCATGATCGCGCCCGTGCCGTAGCCCATCATCACGTAATCCGCCACCCAGATCGGGATCGGCTCGCCGTTGACCGGGTTGATGGCGTAGGCGCCGGTGAACACGCCGGTCTTGTCCTTCGTCTCGGCCGTCCGCTCCAGTTCGCTCTTGCCGGCCGCCTCGGCGACGTAGTCCGTCACCGCGTCCCTCTGCTCGGGCGTCGTGATCTGGTCGACCAGCACGTGCTCGGGCGCGAGGACCATGTAGGTCGCCCCGAACAGCGTGTCCGGGCGCGTCGTGTAGACGCGGATGACCTCATCCTCCTCCACGCCGGGCGTGCCGAGCTGCTTGCGCTCCGCGAACCACTCGTCGGTGCCCGCAGACTGCAGCGGGAAGTCGACCTCCGCGCCCAGGCTCTTGCCGATCCAGTTCCGCTGCATGATCTTGATCGGCTCGGGCCAGTCCAGCCCGTCGACGTCTTCCAGCAGGCGGTCCGCGTAGGCGGTGATGCGGAGCATCCACTGCTTCAGCGCCCGCCGGTAGACGGGATGGTCGCCGCGGTCGGAGCGGCCTTCGTTGGTGACCTCCTCGTTGGCCAGCACCGTCCCGAGCTTCGGGCACCAGTTGACGGGCACCTCGTCCATGTACGCCAGACGCTGCCCGTCGATGACCGCGCGCTGCTGATCGGGCGTCAGTTCCGTGAACTTCTGGAACCCGCCCGGGGTTCCCCCGACGGTCTCCAGGTACTGGAGGACCATCTGCTGCGGAACGACGTTGCCGCCAAGATCCACCTCCATCTGCCCGGACTGCAGCTTCCTCACCATCTCCTCGATCGGGCGCGCGGCGTCCTCCTCGGGGTCGTACCAACTGTTGAACATCTGCAGGAAGATCCACTGCGTCCAGCGATAGTACTCCACGTCCGTGGTGGCCACGCGGCGCGACCAGTCGTAGCTGAAGCCGAACATCTTGATCTGCCGCTCGATGTTGTCGATGTTCTTTGCGGTCGTCTCGCGCGGGTGCACGCCGTGCTCGACGGCGTACTGCTCCGCGGGCAGGCCGAACGCGTCGTAGCCCATCGGGTGCAGCACGTTGCAGCCCTTCATCCGGGCGTACCGGCTGACGATGTCGGTCGCGGTGTAGCCTTCCGGGTGCCCCACGTGCAGACCGGCCCCCGAGGGGTACGGGAACATGTCGAGCACGTAGAGCTTGGGCTTGTCCTCGAAGCCCTCGTCGCCCGGGTTGGGCTGACGGAACGTGCCGTTCTCGGCCCAGGTCGCCTGCCACTTCTTCTCAATGCCCGCAAAGTCGTATCCAGCCATGATCGCTCCAATGACGGTAAGTCCCTGTTTCTACGGTCCAAGCGGGCCCAAGTCAAGGCGATGGGTTGGTGGCGGGTGCCGTGGGCTGCGGCCTTCAGGCCGCAACCACGTGGCGCGGGAGGGGGGCAACGTGGTTGCTTCGCTCCGCTCCGCAGCCCACGGCACCCGGCTGCAGAACTGCAACTATTGCACGCCACCGTCCCGGACCCTATCCTTCCCGACATGGTCTGGTCCCTGAAACTCACGCTGGTGATCTTCGCGGGCGCTTTCGTCGCGCTCTACGTCGCCGCCGGATGGATCTGCATCCGCGCCGTCGTGCGCCGCATCCGAAGGAAACCGGCCCCTTCACGGTCACGAGTCCGAAGGTGGCTGCGAAGAGGCGTGCTCCTCCTGGCGGCTGTCGGAGTCGTCTGCCTCGCCTACGCGTACTTCATCGAGCCATACTGGCTGGAGACGACGCACGTCACGCTCCGCAGCGACAAGCTTCCCGCGGGCGCCGAGGCGATCCGCATCGTTCACATCTCCGACCTGCACTGCGATGCGGAGGTCAAGCTGGAGGATGAACTCGTCGACGTCATTGCGGCCGCCAAGCCCGATCTGATCGCCTTCACGGGCGATGCGATCAACTATCCCGAAGCACGGGAGACGTTCCGCGATTGTATGACCCGCCTGGCGGCAATCGCGCCGACGTTCGCGGTCAAGGGCAACTGGGACGTCTGGCTGGTGCCGACGGCGGGCCTGTTCGACGGCATGGGCGTGATCGAACTGGACGGCGGAGGCGTGGAACTGCAGATCCGCGGGACCACCGTGTGGGTTGCGGGCGCGCCGGTGGGGGCCGGCGCGCCGGAGAAGATCGCCACCGCCCTCGACGCCGCGTCGCCGGGCGCGCTGAAGATCCTCCTGCACCACTGGCCCCGGGAAATCTATCTGGCGAGCGAACACGGCGCGGACCTTTACCTGTGCGGGCACACGCACGGCGGGCAGGTCGCCCTGCCCTTCTACGGCGCGATCATCACGCTGGCGAAATACGGCAAGCGGTTCGAGTCCGGTCTCTACCACGTCAAAGGCACGTCCATGTACGTCAGTCGCGGCGTCGGCATGGAAGGCGGCACGCTGACACGACTGCGCTTCTGCGCCCGCCCGGAAGTGACGATCATCGAAATCGTGCCAGCCTCAGGGACCAGGGACTAGGGACCTGGGACCAGGGGGCGCCGCGAACGAGCCGCGACCGCGAGGGAGCGGGGCACGGGCGCGACGCCGATAGCCGACGGCCAATCCTATGGGTTCAAGCGCCAGAACTCCACGTTGAGTGCTGCTGCGAAGCTGACCCAGGCGAAGTACGGAACCATCAGCCACCCCGCGCGGGGAATCACCCGGAAGAACGCCCAGAGGGTACCCGCGATGGCCAGCCAGAGCAGCACGATGTCCGCTAGCGCCAGGGCGGGGTTCTGCAGGCCGAAGAAGAGTCCTGACCAGACAGCGTTGAGCGCAAGCTGGATGCCGAACAGCGTCATCGCCCCCCGCCGAACGCCCTTCTGCCGCCACACGAACCACGCGGCCACGCCCATCATCGCATAGAGGACCGTCCAGACCGGCCCGAACACCCAACTGGGGGGCGCAAACGACGGGCGAACGAGCGAGCGGTACCAATCGTTCGGCACGCGCCCGGCGAGCATCTGCCCGATCCCGGCGGCTGCGAAGCAGACGAGGAGGAACCCGAGGAGTGTCGCCCCCCCGCGCCAGGCTGTTGTGCGTGTCGTGCTCTGCATGGTGGCGTATCCCATCCAGGCCCCGGTCGCTTCCCTCCATCCTAGGCTCGGATCGGGGCGAAGGGCCTCGCAGGCAGTAAACCTTTTGACCCCGCCTTGCCGATGAGGAATCTGATGGGAGAAGCGATATGAAGAGCAGAGCACTGCTTGCAGCGGTTCTCGTGTGCCTGGTTTGCGCCGGGTGCGGGCGGTCGTCGGGATCGGACGACTTCATCAAGCCGTCCATCGCGGTGATGAAGTTCGAGAACCGCGCGCCGTTCGTGATGAAGTGGAACCTGGGCGACGGCATGCGCGACGTGCTGGTCGACCGCCTGATGGCTACGGGCAAGTACCACGTCATCGAGCGCGGCGAACTCAACTACATCCTCGACGAGCTTCGCCTCCAGCAGAGCGGCGCGACGCGCAAGCAGGACCGCGCGGCGCTGGGGCGGGGCAAGAACGTCCGCTATCTGATCAAGGGCACGGTGACGGACTTCGGGCACGTGTCCAGCGCGAGCGGCTACGGCGGGACGAGTCGCCTGCGCATCTTCGGCGGCGGCGCGCGGGCGGTGATGGGCATGACGCTGTACGTCGTCGACGTCGAGACCTTCGAGGTCATCGCCTCCGAGAGCATCTCCGGCAGCGTCCGGTCCGGGGAGGTCGACGTGAAGTCTCGCTACCGCGGCGTGGCGTTCGGCGGCAATGTCTTCTATCAGACGCCGCTGGGCAAGGCGACGAAGAAGGGAATCGACCGGGCGGTGGATCGCATCTCGAAGACCATCGCGGGACGGCCCTGGGTGCCTCGCATCGCGGGCGTCGCGGGGCAGGACCGTCGCGTGACGATCAACGGGGGCAAGAACCGGAGGGTCGAGTGGGGCTCGGAGTTCGAGATCCTGCAGCTCGGCCCGCCGATCATCGACCCTGACACGGGCGACATGCTCGGACGCGAAGCCAGCAAGGTACTCGGGCGCATCCGCATCCGCGAAGTGCACGATCGCTTTGCCGTCGCGGAAGTGCTGCGCGGCAACTGCGACAGTTTCGAGAGCGGCCTGCCCTGCCGGCGCGTTCCCTCGCCGCTCGATCTGTAGAGCGGAAGAGGATCAGCAGGGAGGAACGCAGATCAACGCAGATAGAAGAACAGGTGGGGTCCTGCCAAGCCGGGCTCAGACTGAATTCCGTTCAACGTCCGTTGCCGTATCCGCGTTCATCTGCGTTCATCCCTGCCCACGCCGTTCGGGCACGACAGGCATCGCTACCGCTTCTTCATCAGGCCGCGGAGTTCGGCGAGGGATTTCTTCCGGAATCCCATGCCCTTGCCCGTCGACCGCTCGGCTTCCAGCTTCGCGACCAGGCGGTCGATCTCGCCGGCATCCACGGGCAGTTCGACCGTCTTGTCCTTGTAGCCCGCGATGTACATGCCGTTGGTCAGCTCGAGCTGATTGATGCCCTCCGCGCCGGTGCAGTACATGTCGCTGCCACGGAGAATATGGGCTGCGAACGCCCGGACGATCTCGATGTGCCCCTCGCGCCGCGCGGGGACCTTCACCTTCGACCAGGGCGCTTTCCGCTCCGCCCCGCCGGCCGTCGCGTCCGTCGATTCCATGATGTGCCTGGACACCGGCGTCTTCAGCTTGCTGATCCGGATCTTGTCGTCCTCGCAGATCAGTGTCCCCTTGTCGCCGCAGATCATGAACTGCTCGTAGCCGGGTTCCTCCGCGGTCGTCGCGTAGATGTAGCCGATCTTCCCGTCGTCGTACTCCAGGATGAAGTTCGCGGTGTCCTCGACCTCGATCTTGTGGGCCCGCGTCGAGAGGCTGCCCTTGATCCGCCGCGGCATGCCGCCGATCCACTGGAACAGGTCCAGATGGTGCGGGGCCTGGTTCAGCAGCACGCCGCCGCCCTCGCCGTCCCACGTGCCGCGCCACGCGCCGCTGTCGTAGTACGCCTGCGTGCGGAACCAGTTCGAGCAGATGAGCTGCAGCCGGAAGATCTCGCCGATCCGCCCGCTGTCGACGATCTGCTTGACCTTCCGCATGATCGCTCGGGCGCGGTGGTGGAAGACGACGCCCAGCGCAACCTTGCGCTTGCGACATTCCGCGATCATCGCCCGGGCCGGACCCACGCTGGCGGACAGCGGCTTCTCGCAGAGCACGTGCAGCCCCGCGCGGGCGGCGCGGAACGTGTTGCAGGCGTGCCAGTAGTGCGGCGTGGCGCTGAGGATCGCATCGCACAGGCCCGAGTCGATCAGGTCCTGCGGGCTCGTGAAGTGCGGCACGCGATGCTTCTTGCCGACCTGCTCGGCGCGTCCGGCCGCGACGTCGCAGACGGCGGCCAGGCAGAAGTCCCGGCTGCGGGATTTGGAGATATTGTCGCAGTGGATGGACCCCATCGTGCCGAGGCCGATCACACCAAAGCGGACCTTCTTCATGGGTAACTCCTGTGGAGGTGTCGCATTCGATCTCAACGCAGAAAGCGGAGCATACGCGTCGGTGGCGGTCATTGCAAGGGGCGGGCGGGGGCGATATAGTGCGGCCATGCAGCGTGTGCGAGCGAAAATCGAAGGCCTGCTCGACCCAGCCGTCGCGGTCGAGATCGCCGGCATGGGCGCCGACGCGATCGGGCTGGTGTTCGCGGACTCGCCCCGTCAGGTGACGGCCGAGGCGGCGCGGGCGATCGTCGCGGCCCTGCCGCCGTGGGTGGCGACGGTGGGCGTGTTCGTCAATGCCGAGGTCGGCGAGATCAACGCCGTCGTCGAGCGGACGGGCATCGGCTACGTGCAGTTGCACGGGGATGAAGGCCCGGACGTCGTCGCGGGTATCGCCGCGCCGTGCATCAAGGCGTTCCGCGTGCGCGATGCTGGGTTCGCCGAGGAGGTCCGTTCGTGGCTGGACGGACTCGCGGACCGGAGCAATTTCTCAGCTGTGCTGCTGGACGCGTACGACCCGAACGTCCGCGGCGGCTCGGGCACCCGGTTCAACTGGGACCTCGTGGCCGATTCCCGCGAAGCGGGACAGTTGGCGGACATCGGCCCGGTCATTCTCGCGGGAGGGCTGAACCCGTCGTGCGTGCGCGAAGCGATCGAAACCGTCCGCCCCTGGGGCGTCGACGTCGCTTCCGGGGTGGAAAGTACACCGGGGGTCAAGGACATGGAGAAGGTCGCGGGCTTCCTCCGCGCCGTCCGCGAAGCCGACCAATAGAAGAAGCCCGCCCCGGAGGGACGGGCTTCTCAATTGCCAAACCGTCACGCCAGCTTCGGCGATCTTACCATGTGTACTCGACGGTGTAGGTGAGCTTGACCTTCCCGTCCGCCTTGACGGGGATATCCCAAGCGACGTTGCGGGCATCGAGCTTCGTGTGCTCGTGCGACTCCTCGGTGATCTTCCAGTTCACCCACCGATAGAGCGGTTCCTTGATCCGCACGGTCACGTCCTCTTCCTTGTGGTTGCGGATCTCGATGGCGAGCTTCTCCTGCATCCACTTCCGTCCGGTCTCGATGCGGAAGCTTGTCTGCTTCCGCTCGCCGACGATGTCGAACGCGTTGCCGATCCGCAGCGACAGGTTCTCATCCTTCGGCGTGTGGTCGATCTTTTCCTCGCCGATGAATTCCAGCGCCTTGTCGGCGGGGTCCTGCTTGTAGACGCGGATCTTCCCGGCCGGGAGGGGAATGCCCAGGGCGTTCTTCTTCGAGTTGCGGAACTCGATGAAGACGTTGACCTTCTTGGGGCTCGTCACGCCGTAGCTGCGGTCCGTGTACCGCCCGCCGTACGACCAGCGGAAATTGCCCATCGGGTTGTAGAGGAACTTCTTGGCCACGCCCACCCCGCGGGCGGGGCTGAAC